>JAPOHK010000043.1 GCA_029979485.1 Candidatus Planktophila limnetica | reverse complement strand
CGGACGCCGAGAAATTGTCGATGCAGTTAAGACCTATCTCGCTACGAGTGCTGAAAGCGGAAAGAGTCTGAGCGATGCCGCTGCAGCCTTAGATGCCGAGGAAATTTCCAAATACTTATATACCGCTGGCCAACCTGATCCTGAGTTAATAATTAGAACATCAGGGGAACAACGACTTGGCGGCTTCTTGTTATGGCAGAGCGCACTTTCTGAGTACTACTTCTGTGAAGCTTATTGGCCAGACTTTCGTCGTGTCGATTTTTTTCGCGCCCTTAGAGCCTATTCTTTGAGACATAGGAGATTCGGGGGCTAAGGATTGACTGCTAGTAATAAAGGGCGAAAGACATTTGTTCTAGATACCAGCGTTTTACTTGCAGATCCGGGGGCCTTGGCTCGCTTTGCTGAACATGAAGTTGTCGTGCCTATCGCAGTTATTGGTGAGTTAGAAACCAAACGCGATCACCCAGAACTTGGTTACTTTGCACGCGCAGCACTTCGCAGCCTTGATGATATTCGATTGAAATATGGTCGCTTAGATCAACCTATTCAAATCAATCCCGAAGGTGGAACTCTTTCAGTTGAGTTAAACCACACTGATTTAAGTTCAATGCCTCACGGATTTTTACGCGATGGAACAAATGATTCTCGCATTCTGGCAATCGCCAAAAACTTAATGTCAGATGGCAAAGATGTTGTTCTGGTAACAAAAGATTTACCCCTACGCGTCAAGGCATCTTCAGTTGGTGTTGAAGCCGAAGAGTATTTAGCCGAACTGGTCTCGAGCAGTGGATGGACTGGCATCGTTGAAATTTCCGTGGGCTCTAGTGTTATTGATGATTTGTACGCATCCGACTTTGCAGATCACGAAGAAGCGCACTCGCTTCCAATTCACACCGGCGTTGTTCTGCATTCAGATCGTGCGAGCGCACTTGCTCGTGTCACACCGGATAAGAGATTGCAATTAGTCCGTGGCGACAGAACCGCATTTGGTCTTCACGGTCGAAGCGCCGAACAGCGGATCGCACTTGATTTACTGCTTGATCCCGAAATCGGAATTGTTTCAATGGGTGGCCGGGCAGGTACTGGAAAATCAGCGCTCGCATTGTGTGCAGGTCTAGAAGCAGTGATGGAGCGAAGAGCTCATAAGAAGATTGTGATTTTCCGTCCGCTCTATCCAGTTGGTGGCCAAGAACTCGGATACTTGCCTGGAAGTGAAGGCGAAAAAATGTCTCCGTGGGCACAAGCTGTCTTTGACACACTCGGCGCACTTGTTAGCCAACCGATCATTGATGAAATCATCGACCGAGGATTAATCGAAGTTTTGCCTCTAACCCATATCCGCGGTCGCTCGCTCCACGATTGCTTTGTGATTGTCGATGAAGCCCAATCATTAGAGCGGGGAGTCTTGCTGACAGTTCTCTCTCGAATCGGGCAAGGCTCTCGAGTGGTCCTAACTCACGATGTTGGTCAGCGGGATAACCTTCGAGTCGGTCGCCATGACGGAGTAGTAGCTGTGGTTGAGACTCTCAAGGGGCATCCTCTCTTTGCTCACGTCACCTTGACCCGCTCAGAGCGCTCAGCTATTGCAGCCCTAGTCACTGAAATGCTGGAAGGTCCGATTTCGAGTTAAAGTTTAATCTCACACTCACATTTCGGACATATTGGACTTTCACAGTGCTGACCTGCGCTTTTACTTGTCCACACTTTTAGGTTTTTCTATGAATTTGCGACTCACGCGTGGATTAAGTTGCCCGACTCACCTCTTGGCGACACCCTAAAGGCATTCCCCTTGAGCCTTGACCCTGAAATTTTCAGGGTTGGTAAGGGTTGCAACGAGATCGAGATAGGAAAGGAGGGCACTTGATATGAAGATGAAGAAGACGCTGCTCGCAATTTGGGCAACTGTTGCCACCCTTCTTTTTGTAACTAGCGCCCAACCAACTGCCTACGGTCTGGAATTTCCGATGACCACTCGTCTGGTTTTGCCAGATGCTCCAGCGGGCACAGCTCTATTGGTGGTTGCACCAAGTACGGCAACAGCGGTTTCTGCCTCTTTGACTAAGGCCTTTGATTCTCGCCGCACTGTCTTCTCAAATGAGATCGCCCTGGTCTCAGCTATGAGTCTTGCAATTGAATCCGCCCGCGAACCGATGGGTGCAAAGCGCTTTGCCAAAGAGTTGATGGCAACTGAATATGGCTGGGATGAAGAGCAGTACACATGTTTGAATCGACTCTGGACTAAAGAGAGTCACTGGAATTACCAAGCACGTAATCCACGTTCAGGGGCACATGGAATTGCTCAAGCTCTTCCAGCCACGAAAATGGAAAAAGTCGGAACGGATTGGCGAACTAATCCAATTACCCAAATTCAATGGGGACTTCTTTATATTTCAGAACGTTATGACCAACCATGTGAAGCATGGAATACGTGGCGTAAGAGCCGTTACTACTAAACCGGCTTCTTTCCGATTGTTAATGGCTTAGAAGTTTCTGCAAAAAAATCATTTCCCTTATCATCAACAACAATAAATGCTGGAAAATCCACAACGTCAATTTTCCAGACAGCTTCCATTCCCAGCTCTTCAAAATCTAGAACTTCAACTTTCTTAATGCACTCTTGAGCAAGTCTGGCTGCCGGTCCGCCAATGGAACCTAAATAGAAACCACCATGCGCCTTGCAAGCATTTGTCACCGCAAGTGAACGATTTCCTTTTGCCAACATAACAAATGATCCGCCACGGGATTGGAAATATTCAACGTAAGAATCCATGCGGCCTGCAGTGGTTGGACCAAAAGAACCGGAGGCATAACCAGCAGGAGTTTTTGCCGGACCTGCATAATACACAGCGAAATCTTTTAAGTATGAAGGCATCGGTGCACCAGCATCCATCGCTTCTTTGATTTTTGCGTGTGCTAAATCGCGAGCAACCACAAGAGTTCCGGTTAAAGACAGACGAGTTTTGACTGGATGCTTGGATAATTCTGCACGGATTTTTTCCATTGGCTGATTTAGATCAATGTTGACTACACCTTCTGCAAGGTGTTCATCATGAGTATCTGGCAAGAAGCGAGCTGGGTCGCGCTCCATTTCTTCAATGAATATGCCCTCTTTAGTGATCTTCGCTTTTGCCTGTCGATCTGCGGAACATGAAACAGCAATTGCAATAGGAAGAGAAGCACCGTGGCGAGGTAAACGCACGACGCGCACGTCATGGCAGAAATACTTTCCACCAAATTGCGCGCCAATTCCAAGGGTTCGAGTAAGTTCTAAAACTTCTTTTTCAAGTGCAATATCTCTAAATCCGTGACCGGTTTTTGCATCGCCCGATGTTGGAAGCGAATCCAAATAATGTGTGCTTGCTAGCTTGGCAGTCTTTACTGTGTGCTCAGCACTTGTTCCGCCAATAACAATTGCAAGGTGATACGGCGGACATGCAGCTGTACCGATTGAACGAAGTTTCTCATCTAGCCAACTCATAAAACTTGCAGGGTTTAAAACAGCTTTGGTTTCTTGATACAAAAATGATTTGTTTGCGCTGCCGCCACCTTTAGCTATGAAGAGAAAGTTGTACTCATCTGGATGATCGCTATCAGCAAAAATTTCAATTTGAGCAGGCAGGTTGTTGCCAGTGTTTTTCTCTTCCCATGTAGTTACTGGAGCGAGTTGGGAATAACGCAGGTTCAAAGTTGTAAATGCGTTATATATACCCTTAGAAATTACTTCTTCATCTTTGCTTTCTGTAAAGACATTCTGTCCCTTTTTACCCATGACAAGTGCGGTGCCGGTGTCTTGGCACATTGGCAAGATTCCACCTGCAGAAATATTTGCATTCTTCAAAAGATCTAGAGCCACGAAGCGATCGTTAGGAGAGCTCTCTGGATCTTTCAAAATACTGGCTAATTGTTCAAGGTGGGTGGCACGTAGATAGTGTGAAATATCGTGCATCGCTGTCGATGTCAGCATTTCGATTGCCTCTGGCGCAACGGTAAGAATTTCTCGATTACCAATTTTTTCAACAGATACGCCTGCGGTTCCGAGATTGCGGTAAGTGGTTGTGTCTTTACCGATTGGCAGTAAATCGCTATATGTAAATTCTGGCGCCATTGTTATTCAGCTTTTGGTTTCGCAGCACTTAATTTCTTACGTGCACCATCTAGCCACTCTTGGCAGATCAACGCTAACTCTTCGCCGCGCTCCCACAATTTCAAAGACTCTTCAAGGGTTGCACTTCCGGCTTCAAGGGATGAAACAACCTGCGCCAACTCTTCACGCGCTGCTTCATAGGAAAGCTTTTTCTCCGTAGCCATGTGATAAATGTACTCCTTGCCTATTTATCTGTAACTGTGGCGTTGGTCTCGCCGACAGCAAGTCGCAAGCGAAGTTTTTGACCAATTTTTAAACTCTTGGCATCTCGAGCGATTGAGCCATCTTCTAATTGCACAACTGAATAGCCACGATCCAAAGTTGCTTGCGGTGAAAGCGATCTGACTCGAGCGCGCACATGCGCTAAGTCTTCAGCGGCAAGAGTTAATCGCGAAGAAAAACTTCTCACACTTCTATCGCGTAATCCAGTAATAATTTCTTCTCGATTAGTTACAAGCACCATTGGATCTCGCAAGACTGGACGATTAACTAAATTTTCGATGCGCGAAGTTTCAAGATCAAGGGATGAAAGTATGTATCTCTTAGCGCGGTCTCGAAGCGCCTTAATTAATTCGATTTCTTCAGCGATATCTGGGACAACTCTCTTGGCCGCATCCGTTGGAGTGGAAGCACGAACATCGGCGACAAGATCCAAAAGTGGCGAATCCTTTTCGTGTCCAATGGCGCTAACAATTGGAGTTTCACACGATGCGGCAAGGCGTACAAGTGATTCATCGCTAAAAGGGAGCAGATCTTCAAATGAGCCACCACCGCGAGTAATGATGATGACATCTACTTCTGCTATTGCTTCGAGCTCTGAAAGAGCAGCAGATACTTCAACGACTGCTGCGGCTCCCTGAACAGTTACTTCTCGAATTTCAAATTCAACAGATGGCCAGCGGCGTTTAGCATTTTCAACTACATCTTTTTCTGCATCCGTGTTGCGGCCACAAATCAAACCGACTTTTCTAGGCAATAGTGGAAGAGCTACTTTTCTTTCGAGAGAGAAGAGCCCTTCACTTGCTAAAAGTGTTTTTAACTCTTCTAAACGTGCCATCAATTCACCAATACCTACTTGGCGGATTTCACGAGCCGAGAGAGTTAGCGACCCATTTTTTGTGTACCAAGATGCTTTGGCATACATAACAACGCGTGCATTCTGCGGTAGCGGAGCAACGCTTGATAAAACAGAGCGATGGCACATCACGGAAATACTCATATCAACACTTGTATCTCGCAAGCGCATGAATGCCATGCCACCGCTTCGTTCATTAATTTCAGAAATTTCGCCTTCAATCCAAATTGGTCCAAGGCGATCTACATAATCTTTGATTGCTTCAGTAACCACGCGCACAGGAGCGGGGGATTCACTTGAAGTTTCGAACATGGGGCGAGCCTAATAGACTGCACCTATGGCCAAGAGAATTCTCCTTGCTGCGCCGCGCGGATATTGCGCTGGCGTTGATCGCGCCGTTATTACTGTTGAAAAAGCACTTGAGCTTTATGGCGCACCTGTATACGTTCGCAAAGAGATAGTCCACAACAAACACGTTGTCTCAACTCTTGAAGCACGTGGTGCAATTTTCGTAAATGAAACTGATGAAGTTCCGGAAGGCAAAACAGTAATTTTCTCTGCCCATGGTGTATCACCTGCGGTGCACGAACAAGCGGCTTCTCGAAACCTTAAAACAATCGATGCAACATGTCCGCTTGTGACAAAAGTTCACAATGAAGCAAAAAGATTTGCATCAGAAGATGCTGAGATTTTATTAATTGGCCACCACGGTCACGAAGAAGTAGAAGGAACCGCCGGTGAAGCAGTTGGAAAAGTAAAGATTGTCGACGGTTTAGAAGGCGCCAGAAATGTTGTGCCAACACCAGGAAAGAAACTCGTCTGGCTCTCCCAAACAACACTCAGCGTTGATGAAACCTTAGAGACTGTAAAGATTTTGAAAGAACGTTTTCCAGAGATATCGGATCCACCAAGTGATGACATTTGTTATGCCACACAAAATCGTCAAGAGGCGATTAAAGAGATCTCACCCCAATCTGATTTAGTAATCGTTGTAGGTTCCCAAAATTCTTCAAACTCTGTTCGCCTGGCAGAAGTAGCACTGGAATATGGCGCAAAGGTTTCGCACCTCGTTGATTTTGCTCAAGAAATACAAGAACACTGGTTAGAGGGCGTTGAAACCATCGGCCTTACAAGCGGAGCATCGGTACCAGAAATTCTTGTCAAAGATGTTCTCGCATTTTTGGCGGAACGTGGATTCAATGATGTGCAGACAGTTACAGCAAAAGAAGAGACACTTCTATTCTCGCTACCACCAGAATTACGTAAAGATTTAAAAATGGCAGGCAAGTGAAAGCCATTCAACTAACCGCTTTTGGCGGTCCGGAAGTTATGTCAATTAGTGAAATTGCAGATCCTATTCCGGGCGCCAACGAAGAACTTATCAATGTCACTTCGATTGGAATTAATTATGCTGATACACACCAAATTGAAAATGGATATTTGGCACCGCAAAAACTTCCTCTTATTCCAGGACTAGAAGTTGTAGGAACAACTGCAAGTGGACGCCGTGTTCTTGCTTCCGTTAGTGGCGGGGGATACGCGCAAAAAGCTGTTGCAAATAAAGCAGTCATGATTGATATTCCAAATGGCGTTACTGATGGTCAAGCGCTGTGCATGTTGGTTCAGGGAACAACCGCGTGGCATATCCTCAAAACCGTCGGGCACGTTAAAACTGGTGAGAGTGTTGTCATTCATGCTGCCGCAGGTGGAGTCGGAACTATTGCAATTCAATTAGCGAAAATGTGGGGCGCAAAGGTAATTGCAGTTACTTCATCAAAAGAAAAATCTGCGCTTGCAACCAAACTCGGTGCTGACGTTGTTGTAGATGCACTCTCACAAAATTTGGCTGCTGACATGCTGGCAGCCAATGGAGGAAAACCAGTTGATCTAGTTCTTGAAATGGTTGGCGGGAAAACGCTTGATGCATCCCTTGAAATTTTGGCACCGTTTGGACGTTTAATTACATATGGAAACGCATCTCGCACAGCTGCAAAAGAAATTAATCCAGGATCGCTAATGGGTGGATCAAAAACAATCACTGGTTTTTGGCTGGCACATTGCTTTGGAAATAAAGCG
>JAPOHK010000144.1 GCA_029979485.1 Candidatus Planktophila limnetica | reverse complement strand
GTAATTTTTGGATACACAATTGCAAATGATGTGACCGCTCGAGATCTACAGAAAAAAGATGGACAGTGGAGCCGTGCAAAAGGCTTCGATACTTTCTGTCCACTAGGTCCATGGATAGATACCGACTTTATTCCAGGCAATCAACGAATTACGGCGAAAGTAAATGAAGATCAAAAGCAGGATGCGCGCCTTAACCAAATGATCTTTGGAATTGCCGAAATTGTTCAATTTGTTTCACAAGTAATGACGCTTTTGCCAGGAGATGTAATTCTTACTGGAACACCTGCAGGTATTGGGCCACTACAACCACAGGGCACAGTTACTGTTGCCATCGAAGGTTTAGGCGAATTAACGAATCGAGTCAGTGCGCATGGGTAAAAAAGTAAAAGTTCGCTTTGCGCCATCTCCAACTGGTGATCTGCACGTAGGAAATATTCGAACCGCTTTATTTGATTGGGCGTATGCCCGTCACACCGGTGGAACATTTTTATTTCGTATCGAAGATACAGATACCACTCGCGTTACAGATGAATACATTCAAGCTGCAATCGATACATTGAAGTGGCTTGGACTTAACTGGGATGAAGGTCCCGAAGTTGGCGGCGATAACGGCCCATACCTTCAATCGCAACGTCTAGATATTTATGCAGAATGGGCACAAAAGTTCTTAGATCAAAAGGATGCTTACCACTGCTATTGCACACCAGCTGAATTAGAGGCAACCCGCGAAGCACAACGCGCGGCAAATGTTGCACCTGGTTATGACGGCAAGTGCCGAGATTTAACCGCAGAGCAAATCGCTGCCTACAAAGCAGAGGGCCGCGAAGCAGTTATTCGCATGCGCATGCCAGAAGGATCAACAACATTTGTCGATGAGATTCGCGGAGAAGTCTCCTTTGATCACAAGTTCGTACCTGACTTTGTTTTAGTCCGTGCAGATGGTTCACCGCTGTATACATTGGCAGTTGCAGTCGACGATATCTTGATGAAGGTCACGCACGTATTGCGCGGTGAAGATCTTCTCTCTTCAACTCCACGTCAGATTCGCGTCTATCAAGCGATGGGTGTTAAACCAGAGGATTATCCAGTCTTTGCACACTTGCCATTTGTTATGGGCCAAGACAACGCCAAGTTATCTAAGCGAAACGGTGAAGTCTCAATTGCTTGGTATCGCGAGCAAGGTTATTTACCTGAGGCAATATGTAATTATCTGGCACTTCTCGGTTGGTCACCTGGTGATGATCGCGAAAACATCACAATGGCTGAGCTTTGCGAGTTATTTACAGTTGAAAAGGTTCACTCATCTCCTGCCCGCTTTGATATGAAAAAACTTGAAGCAATCAACGGAGACAAGATCCGTGCACTTACACCAGATGAATTCTTGAAGTGGTCACTGCCATTTTTAACTAAGGCTGGCATCATCACTGGCACTGATAGCGAGATCGCACTTGTTAAAGCGGCGCTTCCAATCATTCAAGAGCGCATAGTTAAGCTCAACGAAGTTCCGCAGATGCTTAAGTTCTTATTCATCAAAGAGTTTGCAGTAGAAGCAGATAGCGTTTCTAAGATTACGGATGATGTTTCTAAAGATGTCTTGAAGCGTTCACTTAAAGAGTTAGAACCTCTTACAACATGGAACCACGACAGCATTGAAGCAGCACTACGTGCATGTTTAATTGAGGAAATGGGACTCAAGCCACGTATTGCATTCGGCGCAGTTCGCATTGCAACAACTGGCAGCACAATTTCACCACCACTATTTGAATCAATGGAACTACTTGGTAAAGAGGCTTCGCTGGCTCGAATTGCAGCGGCACTCACGCTCTAGTTGGTGCGGTATTCTTTGCACTGCCTATTTTGGGGTATGGGGTAATTGGCAGCCCTGCTGATTCTGGTTCAGTAAGTCTAGGTTCGAGTCCTGGTACCCCAGCGAACAAAGTTTTAATAAAAATGTGGAAGGAAAATGAAAGCCGAAGGCGATCATTTTTGAAAAATCTAGGGCCCCGTCGTCTAGCGGCCTAGGACTCTGGCTTCTCAAGCCAGCTACGAGGGTTCGAATCCCTTCGGGGCTACGCACGTTGTTGTATTTTTTTAGTTTAAAAAAGGAGAGCGCGACGATGGCTAATTCTGGTTCTAAAACTAGAGTGAAAGTTAAACGTCGTATTCCACGCATTGCCGACCTTGCATCTTTATTGAAATTTAGAAAACCAATTTTTAGTGCGAAAAAGCGCAGACTTACTCGTGCACTCACAATTTATGATCTTCGCACGATTGCAAAGCGACGTACTCCGCAAGCACCATTTGATTACACCGATGGATCTGCTGATCAAGAGATTAGTTTGACTCGAGCACGCAAGACTTTCGAAGAAATCGAATTCTCACCAAATGTATTGCGCGATGTTTCCAAGGTCGATGCATCAGTAATAATGCTTGGTCGCAAACACTCACTGCCATTTGGTATTGCACCAACAGGGTTTACTCGCATGATGCAGACTGAAGGCGAAATCGCTGGGTGTACTGCAGCGGCGGATGCAGGAATTCCTTACACACTCTCAACCATGGGAACACGTTCCATCGAAGATGTTGCAGCAGCAGCCCCTCATGGCCGCAATTGGT
>JAPOHK010000031.1 GCA_029979485.1 Candidatus Planktophila limnetica | reverse complement strand
GCTTTTGCAAAACCGACTCGCAATTTTCTTTGTAGCATCGAAGTTGAACCAAATTGGGTTCCTACAACAAGTTCGACTGCCTGCAACAAAATATCTAAATCATCGCCAATTTCCTTGTCTACTAATTTCGTAGAAGTCACTGGAGCAGTTACATCTTCACGATAACGAGGAGATAATTGTTTCTTTACATGAGTTGTTACTGCTTCAATCTCACGCTCGGATACATATGCCCCTTGAATTCTTATTGCCCTACTTGCACCCATTGGAATAAACAATGCGTCACCTTGTCCAACAAGTTTTTCAGCCCCCGGACTATCTAAGATCACGCGACTATCAGCAAGTGATGATGTAGCAAATGAGAGTCGTGACGGAACATTTGCTTTAATCAAACCTGTCACCACATCAACACTTGGTCGTTGGGTTGCAAGTACAAGGTGAATACCCGCAGAACGAGCGAGTTGGGTAATTCGTACTACTGATTCTTCAACTTCTCGCGCTGCGACCATCATGAGATCTGCAAGTTCATCGATTATCACTAGCAAGTAGGGATAGGGCTCAACGATTCGATCGCTACCTTCTGATGGCACTACTTTGCCTGCACGGACTGCTTTATTGAAATCATCAATATGCCTATAACCAAATGTGGAGAGATCTTCATAGCGTAAGTCCATCTCACGAACTACCCAAGTAAGTGCATCGGCAGCCTTTTTAGGATTTGTAATAATTGGAGTTATTAAGTGCGGAATGCCTTCGTACGCTGTTAACTCAACGCGCTTTGGATCAATAAGAACGAGTCGAACATCATCGGGTGTTGCGCGCATCAAAATTGATGTGATCATCGCATTAATCATCGATGACTTGCCCGCACCAGTTGCTCCAGCTACTAGCAGGTGAGGCATTTTCGCTAAGTTTGCACACACGAAATTACCTTCAACATCTTTTCCAAGTGCTACCAACATTGGATGATGATCTTGTCCTGCAACGCTAGAGCGCATTACATCGCCTAGTGCGACTATTTCGCGGTCCGCATTCGGTATTTCAATTCCTACTGCTGATTTACCAGGAATTGGCGAAAGTATCCGAACGTCACTGCTCGCAACTGCATATGAAATATTTTTTGCCAGTGCCGTAATGCGTTCAACTTTTACCGCATTGCCAAGCTCAACTTCATACCGAGTAACAGTTGGTCCACGCATAAAACCTGTTACTTCCGCATCAATTTCAAATTGCTTAAAAACTTCAGTCAAAGATGCAACAACGCTGTCATTAACTTTACTCTTTGCCTTTGCGGCTGGTCCAGCACGTAACATGTCCGCTGGTGGAAGTTCATAATGAGAATCGCTCGAAAGCAGAAGTTGAACTGGTCTTGCGTCTTTAGATATCTGCTGAGTGACAGGCTTTGGCATAGCTACAGTAAATTCTTCGTCAAACTCTTCTTCATCTAGCTCTTCTTCATCTTCCGGTGCTGCATTCCACTCTGCAACTACTGGAGATTCAAATGGAGGGGTTTCCGAAATTTCAAACTCTTCATCTCTTTCGCGTCGGGCAGGCTTGCGATCCCACATCCATCGAAAAGCTGAAGAGATCCGTGTAAAGAGTTCTGAAGCTGGAGTTGCTGTAACAACCAAGATGCCAAACACGAATAGCACCACAAGTACTGGATATGTCAGCATGGAAGTCATCAGAGCAACTAACGGAGTTGAAACTGCGTAACCAATCCAACCGCCACCTTCTCGAATAGCGGTTGCGCCTGTGCCAACAGAACCATTGAGTAAATGTGCCAAACCGTTTGCACTAATTAATAAAGTTATTGTTCCAACAATAATTCGACCAGTTGCGGCCTTTTCATCTGGCACTCTGAATAGTCTGATTGCAAAATACACAAGTACTAGTGGGGCAATAAAACCAACACGACCAAAAGTGCCATATACAAATGCATAAACTGCGCGACTAACAACATTGTCTGCATGTAACCATGTCCCGGCTCCTGCGATAAATGCCAAAATCAAAAGAGCAAAGGCGGCACCATCTCGTTGATGAGTAGGATCCAAATCTTTTGCACCTCGAGCAATGAAACGAATTGAGCTTCCTAGTGCTTTTGCGATACCTCGCCACAAACCGCGAAGTCCACGGCCAAATGCGTTACCTACTTTGGAACGCTTGGAGGAACCACCTTTTTTCTTGGCCACACTATTTATCGTAATTGCTCAGCAATTATGGAGATGGCAGGCGCGCCGACTTAATGAAAGTTGGAAATTCTAAACCTCTATAACTAGCGGAACAATCATTGGACGACGTCGGTGCTTTGCGCCAACCCATCCCCCAATTGTTCGACGAACCACTTGAGAAAGTTGATGTGTTCCGTTGATGCCTTCAACGACAGCTGCTGCAAGTGCTTTTTCAATATCAATTTTTACTTCATCAAATAGAGATGCGTCCTCAGCAAAACCACGTGCATGAATATCCGGACCAGCGACAATCTTTCCACTCTGTGAATCTATGACGACAACGACAGAAATAAAACCTTCTTCTCCCAAAATTCTTCGATCCTTTAATGATGACTCTGTAATATCGCCAATACTCTGGCCATCAACAAATACAAATCCACAAGGAACGCCGCCAACTACCTGCGCCACATGATCCACTAAATCAACTACAACGCCATTTTCAATCACAATTGTGTTTTCGCGTGCAACGCCAGAATTAATTGCAATTTCGGCGTTGGCCTTTAAGTGTCGCCATTCACCATGAACCGGCATGACATACTTAGGTTTAACTATGTTGTAGCAATAGAGCAATTCTCCTGCTGCAGCATGGCCAGAGACGTGAACCATGGCATTTGCTTTATGAACTACCTTCGCGCCAAATCTAGTTAGCTCATTGATAACTCGAAAAACAGAGTTTTCATTTCCAGGAATCAATGACGATGCCAAAATAACTGTGTCGCCGTCACCTACTCGTATTTGATGGTCGCCATTTGCCATGCGAGAAAGAGCAGCCATTGGCTCACCCTGTGAACCTGTGCAAATCAAAACAACATTGTCATCATATGAATCTAATTCTTTAGCATCAAATAAGATATCCCCCGGAATATTTAGATATCCGAGATCACTAGCAATTCCCATGTTTCGAACCATTGAACGACCAATAAATGCAACTTTTCGATTGTGAATTGCTGCGGTATCGATCACCTGCTGAATTCTGTGTACATGAGAAGAAAATGAAGCAACAATAATTCTGCGTTTTGTTGATCTGAAAACCCGATCTAACACAGGCATGATTTCTCTTTCAGACGCGGTAAATCCTGGTACATCGGCATTGGTCGAATCGACAAGGAAAATATCCACGCCTTCATCACCTAAGCGCGCAAAGGTGCGCAAATCTGTGATGCGACCATCTAATGGCAGCTGATCCATCTTGAAATCACCAGTGTGTAAAACACGACCTGCTGGAGTATTAATGACAATTGCAAGTGCATCTGGAATTGAGTGATTGACAGCAACAAATTCCAGATCAAACGGACCTATATCTTCTTGTCCACCTTCACGAACTTCGCGTGTTAAGGGAGAAATTCTGTGCTCTTTTAACTTTGCAGTAATCAAGGCCAGAGTGAGCGCTGATCCATAAATGGGAATATCGCCACGCTCGCGAAGTAGATACGGCACAGCCCCAATGTGATCTTCGTGTCCATGTGTAAGAACTATTGCAATAACATCATTTAAGCGATCTCTGATGTATGAAAAATCAGGAAGAATTAAATCTATTCCAGGTTGATTCTCTTCAGGAAATAGAACTCCACAATCGACAATTAATAATTTTCCATTACATTCAAAGACGGTCATGTTACGACCAATTTCAGCTAATCCCCCGAGAGCGACAATCCGCAAGGAATCTGGTGCTAATTTCGGTGGAGTTCCTAGCTCTGGATGTGGATGAGTCATGAGCGAAGAGTTACGCCACCTGCGCGTAAGTCTTCACGCAACTGTGCAATTTGTGCATCCGTTGCATCTACTAAAGGTAAGCGCGTATATCCGCCGGGTAGCCCCATCAAATTAAGAGCTGCTTTAGTCAATATCGCACCTTGTGTGCGGAATGTTCCAGTGAAGACTGGTAGAAGTTTTTGATGAATTTCAAGCGCACGTGAAGTATTTCCAGAAAACCATGAATCAAGTAATTCGCGTAAATCTTTACCAACAGTGTGACCGCACACTGAAACAAAACCAACTGCCCCGACTGAGAGCAACGGCAAATTCAAAATATCATCACCTGAATAAACAGGTATTCCACAACGCTTAATTACCCAAGAAGTTGAAGCAACATCTCCCTTTGCATCCTTTAACGCAACAATTCGCGGGTGTTCAGATAATTTAACAATTGTGTCTGGTTCTATTTGCATTCCTGTACGTCCAGGAATGTCATACATCATTACCGGCAGATCAGCTGCATCTGCAATCGCACGAAAGTGCGCTTCAATACCCGCTTGTGGTGGTTTGTTGTAATACGGAGTTACGACAAGTAAACCATCTTCTCCAGCTTTTTGTGCACGCAGTGCTTGCTCAACTGAGTGCGATGTTTCATTATTTCCAGCACCTGCTACAACTTTAGCTTTTCCTGCAACAGCGTCTTTTACAACTTTAATAATCTGATCTTTTTCATCATCACTAGTTGTTGGTGCTTCACCAGTTGTGCCATTGACAATAATCGCGTCATGGCCCGTTGAGAGCAGATGCTGCGCCAATGTTGCAACGCCATCCCAGTCAATGGATAAATCCTTCTTAAATGGAGTCACCATCGCAGTAGATAGCCGACCGAATGGCGCTGGCGTTGTCATAGGCTAAGGCTATCGCCTAGTTAGGGCGCAATGCGTCCAGATTTCTCAAATGCCTTATGCGTAAGTGGCATTAATTTTGCAAATTCGGCTTCCATTTTCTCTGCGACCATCTCGATCTCTCGCTGCGGATAACTTGGAAAGTGCGAACCTTCGCGAGAAGTTCGAAGTGATAAGAAATTCATCAGAGCGCGCGAGTTCATTGAAACATACATAGATGAGTAGAGGCCGACTGGCAAAACAACACGAGCAACTTCACGAGCGATTCCAGCATCTAACATTTTCTGATACTGATCATATGCAACTACGTAAGCTTCTTTCATCGCTCTGACAGATGTTTCGTATTGCTCAGGAGTTCCGTCTACAAATGTATATGCACCTGTTTTTCCAACTTGAATCAATTTACGTTCCGTACTCGGAATATAAAAAACAGGCTTGAGTTCGCGATATCTACCGCTCTCTTCATTGTAGGAGGCAATTCGATGGCGCATAAATTCACGGAAAACAAAAATAGGTGCTGATACAAAAAATGTCATTGATGTGTGCTCAAATGGTGAGCCGTGACGTTCGCGAGCCAAGTAATTTATTAATCCTTCCGAGCGTGCTGGATCCTCGCCGATTTCATCCATGGATTGTTCACCCGCAGTTGATACGCGCGCTGCCCAAATCACATCGGCATCACTTGCACTTGCCTTAACAAGTTCAACTGTGACATCACTTCTAAAAACAATATCTGACTCGCTCATGGTGCGACCTTATCTACTAGCCGCTTTGCTCTCTTGGATTTATACGGCAGAATGCTGGTGTGTCTAGAGTCTCTTCCCCCACATTTCGCGACTCTCTCAGCGTCTCCTTTACCGTCGGTGCATATGGTGTTGCTTTTGGAGCTGCTGCTGTAGCCAATGGATTCAGTGTTGTACAAAGTTGTTTGCTCTCGCTTCTAACTTTTTCAGGTGCCTCACAATTTGCAGTTATTGGTGTAATCGGAGCTGGTGGAAGTGCAATCAGCGGAATTGCCACAGCTTCATTATTGGGATTTCGAAATGGTTTATATGGAGTTCTCATGGCTCCAATTCTTAAGGTTCGCGGCTTTAAGAGATTAGTTGCGGCGCACATAACAATTGATGAATCAACTGGCGTGAGTCTTTCTCAAGAAGCGCGCGGTCCCGAAGCGATGCGAGAAGGATTTTGGCTCACTGGTTTTGGTGTCTTCATTTTTTGGAATTTGTTTACTCTCGCCGGCGCACTCGGTGCAAAGGCTATGGGTGATCCATCTGCATGGGGATTAGATGCCGCTGTCCCGGCTGCGTTTTTAGGTCTTGTATGGCCGCGGCTTAAAAGTTCAACTGATAAAACTCTCGCAATCATTGCAGCGGTTTTTGCAATTGCAACAACTCCATTCTTGCCCGCTGGTTTACCAATTATTGGTACCGCAGTAATTGCAGTAATCGTAGGATTGCGAGTGAAAGCATGAATCACACTCTTTGGATTGGCGTCATTGGCACGAGTGCCATTGCCTATGGCCTCAAGCTCGCGGGCCATAGTGTGCCTGAGAAATTTTTATCTCATCCGTTAATTAAACGAATCAACCTTCTTATTCCAATTGCTTTACTCAGCGCTCTGGTCGCCGTCCAGAGTGTTACTACAAAGAGTGCGATTGTGATCGACCACCGACTAGTGGGATTAGGCGCAGCAATTTTGACGCTTGTTTTGAAGGCGCCTTTTCCTATTGTTGTTTTGAGCGCCGCTATTACTTCAGCAGCTGTCTACAACTTTTTCTAGATTATGGAGAGCGACTTTAGCTTTGCAGTTAAATCTATGTCAGATGGCTCTGTCAGGTGCGTGCCATCTGAAAACACAATGACAGGAATTGATTGAGCGCCACCATTAATCTCTCGAACTTTATCGGCTGCAGTGAGATCCGTCTCAACATCGATGAGTGTGTACTCTACGCCTAGTTCTGCAAGTAATCTTTTTGATCGACGGCAATCTCCACACCAGTCGGCACCGTACATAGTTATTTGTTCTTTAGACATTACATATTCCTTTACATGAATTTATCTAGGCCGTGAGTTAGGCCTGGATTTTTTACAACGCTTCTAATTCCCAGTAAAACACCAGGCATAAATCCTGCACGATCAAGGGAGTCATGGCGAATAGTTAAAGTCTCTCCAACTCCACCAAATAGAACTTCTTGATGAGCTACCAATCCTTGCGCGCGGATTGAATGAATTGGAATGTCACCAACTTTGCTGCCGCGTGCACCATTGAGTGATCCCTTGGTCGCATCCGGCATCGCTTTCATTGAAGAATCTTTACGGGCCTGTGTCATTAATTCTGCTGTGCGTGCTGCCGTTCCACTTGGTGCATCTACTTTGGCTGGATGGTGCATTTCAACAATTTCTGCTGATTCAAAGTAATGAGCTGCTTTTTCTGCAAACTCCATCATCAGAACCGCTCCGATTGCGAAATTTGGTGCAATCAAAACTCCAACTTTGGGATGCTTTGCTAACTCTTTAGTAAGTGAATCAATGCGCGCTTGATCAAATCCAGTTGTTCCAACGACTGCATGAATTCCATTATTAATCAAAAATTCAAGATTTGTCATGACGCTATCAGGAGTTGTGAAATCAACTACAACTTCTGCTTTGCTAGATACCAATTGATCTAAGGAATCTCCAAGATCAAGTTCGGCAACAAGTTCTAGATCCGGTGAGTTTGTTACGGCTTTCACAACTTCTGCGCCCATGCGACCGCGAGCACCAAGTACGCCAACACGAATATGTGAACTCATCGTGTGCTTCCTTTCGCGAGTACTTTTTCGAAATGCGCTTCGCTCTTATAGGGACCTACAACTCCAAGGGTAGGCGTTTTTGTCAGAAACTCGTTGGCAATAACGCGAATATCCTCTGGTGTTACGCGTGCAACCGCCTTGAGAATTTCATCAAAGCCCATGATCTCGCCGTAAACAATCTCGCTTTTGCCGATACGACTCATGCGAGAACCCGAATCTTCTTGGCTAAGTACTAGTGAACCGCGAACGGCGCCCTTCGCTCGTTCAATCTCTTCATGTGACATTCCATTTTCGGCTACATCAGCCAAAACTTCCTGAATGATGTTGACAACTTCGATTGCTTTGCTTGGATTACAGCCTGCATAAAATCCAATTTGCCCTGAACCTGCAAATTGTTGAGCGTACGAATAAACAGAATACGCAAGACCACGTTTCTCGCGAATTTCTTGAAACAAACGTGAAGACATTCCGCCACCGAGGGCTGCTGATAAAACGCCCATCGTGAAGCGACGATCATCATTTCGCGTCACGCCTTCCATTCCATAAAACATGTGTGCTTGCTCGCTCTTGCGATAAATGATTCCCACTCGACCTTGTTTTCCACGCTTTGCGGTTGTGTTTGGTCGAATCTGTGGAGTTCCACTGACATCTAAGAAATTATCGCGTGACAGCGCTTCTTCGACCATTGCGACTACTCGTTTGTGCTTAATATTTCCGGCCACAGCAACTACTAAATCCTGAGGCAGATAACGCTTTTTGTAATAATTAAAAACACTGTTGCGAGACATGTTATTGATTGAATCAATGGTTCCAAGTATTGGTCGTCCCAATGGTGTGTCGCCATAATAAGTTTCTGCGTATAAATCATGAACCAAATCACTCGG
>JAPOHK010000033.1 GCA_029979485.1 Candidatus Planktophila limnetica | reverse complement strand
TCTTGATGTCACTGGAAGATCCTTAAATGATCCAATCAGTTTTACTGGAACAGCTTGGTTAACTGAAGTTGGTTCTATTTCGTAATAAAACTTTGGAGCGGGTGACCGGGATCGAACCGGCATGGCCAGCTTGGAAGGCTGGGGCTCTACCATTGAGCTACACCCGCATGTTTGATGCAGTTTTTGTGCTGGGCTTAGGTTACCTCTGCCGCAGTACGGTTACCGAATCGGGGCTAACGCTATCGCCTCGGTTAGCGAGGGTGAAAATCTCGTCTAGACTCACCACTTGCGCCTCGGGGCGTAGCGTAGTGGCTAGCGCGCCTGCTTTGGGAGCAGGAGATCGGGAGTTCGAATCTCCCCGCCCCGACCATATTTTTTAACTTACTTATATAACTTATATAAAAGGAGTACTTCGTGAAGAGCACGGTAGAAACACTTTCTCCAACCCGTGTTCGTTTAGATATCGAAGTTCCTTATTCAGAGCTCACACAACATGTTTCTGATGCATATAAGAAAGTAGCTTCACAAGTAAATATTCCTGGTTTCCGTAAGGGAAAAATCCCACCAGCAATGATCGATCAACGAGTCGGTCGTGGCACTGTTTTGGACGAGGCGATTAATTCAGCACTGCCCGAGTTCTACGGCAAGGCAGCTCGTGAGCACACAGTTCTGGTTATTGGCCGTCCAACTGTTGATGTTAAAGAGTTCGTAGATAACGAGAAATTAGTTTTCACTGTAGAAGTAGACGTTCGTCCAGAAGTTAAGTTGCCTGATTTTTCAAAGATTGAAATCAAGGTTGATGACGTAGTCGTAGCAGATACAGATATCACAGAGCAGATTGACGAACTCCGCGCTCGCTTTGGAACACTTAATACTGTTGAACGCCCAATTAAGAGTGGCGATTTTCCAACGCTTGATCTAACCGCGCGAATTAATGGCGAAGAAGTAGATGGTGGGAAAGCATCTGATATTTCATACGAAGTTGGCTCTAATCGAATGATTGATGGCTTAGATTACGCGCTCATCGGAATGAGTGCGGGGGATAAGAAAGATTTTGAGACACAACTAGTTGGACAAGCCGACGGCGAAAAAGGCGTTGTAGAAGTTGTTGTTAAAGTAGTTAAGGAACGCGAACTTCCACCAATGGATGATGCGTTTGCAAAGCTTGCATCTGAGTTCGACACATTAGATGAATTAAAGGCAGATTTTGCTACTCGCTTAGAGCGCGTAAAGAAGATGGAACAAGGCGCACAGGCACGGGATTTGCTCGTTGAGAAGTTGCTGGCTGAAACTGAGATTCCAGTACCTGATCATTTGGTAGATGAAGAAGTCAACGATCATTTATCTGGTGAAGGTCGCTTAGAAGACGCAGAGCACCGCGCTGAAGTAGATGGACAAGTTCGTTCATCACTTAAATCAGATTTCTTACTCGACGCAATTGTTAAAGCCGAAGAAGTTCAAGTAACAGAAGTTGAACTCACTGAATATTTAGTTCGTACATCACAGCGTTATGGAATGGCTCCAGAGCAATTCGCACAAGAGTTACAAAAGGCTGGGCAGATTCAACAACTCGTAGCTGAAGTGGCACGTGCGAAAGCACTTGCCGGTGTTCTCTCACGCATTTCGATTAAGGATGCATCTGGTTCAGCTGTCGATCTCGAAGCCCTTGCTCCAAAGCCAGCAGTTACTCCAGCAGCGGAATAATCTCTGCGCTCTGAGCGAACACGGGCGCTTTCACGCTCTTAATCGCACAAATTGGGAAGCATTTCTGTGCTGACATTGTTAAGGTCACTACAGGAGAAATAAATACCAGGAGGACTTCACGTGGAGCAGATGAACCCGCAATCATTGCCCGTAGTTGCGCAAGCATCACCGGCATCAATGGGTGGACTAGATGAACAGGTCTATAGCCGCTTGCTCCGTGAGCGAATTATTTTTCTAGCAGGTCAAGTTGAAGACAACATGGCTAATGCAATTTGTGCACAGATTCTTCTACTTGCAGCCGAAGATGCAGAGAAAGATATCTACCTATACATCAACTCACCTGGTGGATCCATTACAGCAGGCATGGCGATTTATGACACGATGCAATACGTAAAAAATGATGTTGCAACTGTTGCAATGGGAATGGCTGCATCAATGGGTCAATTCTTGCTAACAGCTGGCGCACCAGGAAAACGATATGCACTTCCAAATGCACGCATCTTGATGCACCAACCACTTGGTGGCATCGGTGGAACAGCAACAGACATTCGAATTCAAGCCGAGAACATGGCTGCAATTAAAAAGAAGATGGCAGAACTCATTGCACACCACACAGGGCAAAGCGTTGAGAAAATCACTGCAGATTCAGATCGTGATCGCTGGTTCACAGCGGAGGAAGCAAAGGAATACGGCTTCGTAGATCAGATTGCGCAATCAGAGGGTCAAGTTTCAGGCAATGCAGGGAAGGCGAAATAATGAATAACATTCCAGAGATTACAAATCGCTACGTTCTTCCAACAATCGAAGAAAAAACTGCTTATGGCTTTAAGCGCCTAGATCCTTATACAAAACTATTTGAAGAGCGCATCATTTTCCTTGGTCAACCAATAGATGACACCGTTGCAAACGATGTTATGGCCCAGTTATTGACGCTCGAATCCATGGATCCAGATCGCGATATTACGATCTATATCAACTCACCTGGTGGATCATTTACTGCGCTCACTGCAATTTATGACACGATGCAGTTTGTTCGTCCAGATGTCATGACGATTTGTCTTGGACAAGCAGCATCAGCGGCAGCTGTTCTTCTTGCAGGTGGCGCAAAAGGCAAGCGATACGCACTAGAGAATTCACGAATCATGATTCACCAACCATCTTCTGAAGGTGGTGGACAAGCATCTGATATCGAAATTCAAGCTCGCGAAATTCTGAGAATGCGCACATTGCTTGAAGAGTTAATTTCTCGTCACTCATCTCGTTCTCCTGCAGAAATTGCAACTGATATCGAGCGCGACAAGATTCTTACTGCGGCAGAAGCGGTCGAGTACGGACTTATCGATCAAGTTCTAGCTAGCCGCAAAGCAAAGGCTAAGTAAGAACTTTTTCGCCTAATTATTCTCTCGGCGAACAGAGCAGGCCTTCTTTATCCCGCGTATTTGTGCGCCTTCAATCTATTCTTATGTACTAGAAGTTCCCAAAAATTTCCCCCATTGGGAACAAAGGAGTGAGATGACACGCATCGGCGAGACTAGCGATCTGCTGAAATGTTCCTTCTGCGGTAAAACTCAGAAGCAAGTCAAGAAATTAATTGCCGGTCCTGGTGTTTACATCTGCGACGAGTGCATTGAACTCTGTAATGAAATCATTATCGAAGAGCTTGCAGAAGCCGGAACTCTCGGATTAACCGAACTTCCAAAGCCTGCAGAAATTTTTGATTTCCTAGATCAATACGTAATCGGACAAGACCGTGCAAAGAAATCTCTTTCCGTTGCCGTCTATAACCATTACAAGCGCGTTCAATACGGAGATACAAAACGCGAGGATTCTATTGAATTAGCAAAGAGCAATATTTTGCTTCTTGGCCCAACAGGTTGTGGCAAAACGCTTATGGCACAAACTCTTGCGCGCATGCTTAACGTTCCATTTGCAATCGCTGATGCAACGGCTTTAACAGAAGCCGGCTACGTAGGCGAAGATGTTGAGAATATTCTGCTGAAGCTTTTGCAAGCAGCAGATTACGATGTAAAGAAAGCCGAAACCGGAATTATTTACATCGATGAAATCGACAAGGTTGCACGTAAGTCTGAAAACCCATCAATTACTCGAGACGTTTCTGGTGAAGGTGTTCAGCAAGCACTGCTAAAGATTCTCGAAGGAACTGTTGCCTCAGTTCCGCCACAAGGTTGCCGTAAACACCCACATCAAGAATTTATTCAAATTGATACAACCAACGTTCTCTTTATAGTTGGTGGAGCATTTGCTGGTCTTGAAAAGATTATCGAGAGCCGTAGCGGATCAGCTGGTGTTGGATTCAATGCAACACTGCAGAGCGCTGCTGAGAAAAATCGCCGAGATATCTTCTCTGATGTTATGCCAGAGGATTTATTGAAATTTGGAATGATTCCCGAATTTATTGGTCGTCTTCCGGTTATTACAAGTGTAGAAAACTTAGATAAGCCAGCTTTGATGCAAATTCTTACAGAACCAAAGAATGCATTGGTTAAGCAATATCAACGACTCTTTGAAATTGATGATGTCGAGCTAGAAATTACGCCAGAAGCACTCGACGCAATCGCAGAACTCGCACTAACACGTGGAACAGGTGCGCGTGGCCTTCGCGCAATTCTTGAAAGCGTTCTACTTGGTGTGATGTATGACGTACCAAGTCGTGCAGATATTGCAAAGGTGATTTTGACTCATGAATGCATAAGCGACGGTGGTGCTCCAACTTTGATTCCTCGCACAGGTGACATTCCTAAACGGGGTGCACGTCGCGATAAAGGTCAAGAAGAGAAGAGCGCATAATCTAGACTGCTCCACATGAGTCAGTCAGACCGCGAACTCGCATCGACCTTTATACCGGCCGATATCGAAGCGCCACTTTATGAAAAGTGGATGAAGGCTGGCTATTTCACCGCGGATGCAAAATCTGAAAAACCGCCGTACACAATTGTTATTCCACCTCCGAATGTAACTGGCGTTTTACATATTGGTCACGCACTCGATCACACTTTGCAAGACGTACTCATTCGCATGAAGCGAATGAAAGGTTTTGAGGCCCTGTGGTTACCAGGAATGGATCACGCGGGTATCGCTACGCAAAACGTTGTCGAAAAACAATTAGCGGCAGAAGGAAAATCTCGTCACGATCTTGGTCGTGATGAATTTGTTAAGAAAGTTTGGCAGTGGAAAGCAGAATCTGGTGGAGCAATTCTTGGTCAGATGAAACGCCTTGGAGACAGTGTTGACTGGTCTCGCGAAGCATTCACCATGGATGAGAATTTATCTAAAGCGGTTTTGACTATTTTTAAGAAACTCTACGAAGCTGATTTAATTTATCGTGCAGAACGAATCATCAATTGGTGTCCCCGTTGTTTAACAGCGCTTTCAGATATCGAAGTTGAACACCAAGATATCGATGGTGAGTTTGTTCAAATCACATACGGAGATCCGGGCGAAACTCAAATAAGTATTGCCACAACTCGCCCAGAAACAATGCTGGGAGATGGAGCAGTAGCGGTAAACCCAGATGATCCGCGCTATAAAGATTTAGTTGGCAAACAAGTAAAACTTCCATACGTAAACAGAATGATCCCAATTATCGCCGACGAACTAGTTGATCCTGAGTTCGGAACAGGTGCGGTGAAAGTTACTGCTGCTCACGATCCAAATGACTTTGAAATGGCGATGCGTCATAACGTGCCAATGGTTGTCATCATGAACGAGCACGGAGTTATGTCTGGAACCAATACACAATTCGATGGAATGGATCGATTCGAAGCACGCAAAGCCGTCGTTGAACAATTGCGTAAAGATGGTCGAATTGGTTGGGAAAAACGTCCTTACTCACACTCAGTCGGACATTGTCAACGATGCGCGACAATTGTTGAACCACGTTTATCTCTGCAATGGTTTGTAAAAGTTGCACCACTTGCAAAAGCTGCAGGGGATGCTGTTCGCGATGGTCGCGTAAAAATTGAACCAAAAGAGATGGAACCTCGTTATTTTGAATGGGTAGATAACATGCATGATTGGTGCATCTCCCGACAACTGTGGTGGGGTCACAGAATTCCTGTTTGGTATTGACCAAATGGTGAAGTAAAAGTTGTTGGTGCTGATGAAAAGGCGCCAGATGGTTACACGCAAGATCCTGATGTATTAGATACATGGTTCTCATCTGCACTCTGGCCATTTTCTACTTTAGGCTGGCCAGCAGAAAGTGATGATCTCAAGAAGTTCTATCCAACAAGTGTTCTTGTCACTGGTTATGACATTCTCTTTTTCTGGGTAGCTCGCATGATGTTATTTGGTTTATTTGCGATGGATGGTCAACAGCCATTCCACACAATCGCATTGCACGGGTTGGTGCGCGACCAATTTGGTAAGAAGATGTCAAAGAGCCGTGGAAACACAATTGATCCAATTGAATTCATGGATAAGTACGGTACGGACGCGCTTCGCTTCACATTAGCGCGTGGTGCTAATCCAGGAAAAGACCAAGCACTCGCCGAAGATTGGGTTGGCGGTTCCAGAAACTTTGCCACCAAGTTGTGGAATGCAACGCGATTTGCCATGATGAATGGAGCAACCATTCAAGGCGAACTACCGGCGACTTCATCGCTCAATGGAATTGATAAGTGGATACTTTCTAGACTCTCAGAAACCATCGCTGAAGTTGATTCGCTCCTTGAGTCATACGAATTCGCTCGTGCCTGTGATCGCATTTATCACTTTGCTTGGGACGATCTCTGCGACTGGTATCTCGAACTTTCAAAGGAGAGTTTTGCTTCCGGAGAAGCTCAAAACTCGCAGCGCGTACTCGGCTACGTACTGGATCAATTACTGCGATTAATGCATCCATTTATGCCATTTCTTACTGAACAACTCTGGATAACTCTGACCGGGGGAGAATCATTAGTTATTGCTAAGTGGCCACAATCGAATAGTGCACACATTGACAAGAGCAGTGAAAAAATTATTGAAAGCATTAAAGAAGTGATCACCGAAGTTCGTAGATTTAGAAATGACCAAGGGATTAAGACTTCTGCCAAGATTCCCGGACGTTTCGTTGCGCCATCTGAGTTTGCTCCTTACGAAAGTTCAATGCGCTTCGTTTTAAAACTTGAAGCATCTGACTTCACTCCGAGTGCCAACTTACAAATTGGTTCAGTTAAGGCTGAATTCGACCTAACCGGAGCAATCGATGTGGCAGCAGAACGTGCACGTCTAACTAAAGATTTAGCTAGCGCCAAAAAAGACTTAGAAACGGCAAATGTAAAACTCAACAACCAAGGTTTTATGGCAAAGGCACCTGCCGCTGTAGTTGTTGAAATTAAAGCACGCCTTGAAAAAACAAGTGCGGATATTGAACGAATTACGTCTCAACTGAACTCATTACCGGCTAATTAATTAATGAGCGCAGACGATAACGCCCGCGTAAATGCAATTGAGCAAGCGCTCCTTGCACGATGGCCTGAAACGCGAATTTCTCCGACGCTAGATCGAATTGCTGCGCTGACAGACATTCTTGGTTCACCGCAACTCACATACCCAACAATTCATGTGGGCGGAACAAATGGGAAAACTACGACATCTCGCATGATTGATTCGCTTCTTTTCGAGATGGGATTACGAACCGGACGTTTTACCAGCCCGCATCTTGAGAGTTATTTAGAAAGAATTTCAATCAATGGAGCATCTATTAATCCAAAGGCGGCAATATTTGCTTATAACGATATTGCTCCGTATTTGGAATTGATGGATGCAAAATTTGAAAATCCAATTTCATTTTTTGAAGCAATCACAGCAATGGCATTTGTGGCATTCGCCGAACACCCAGTTGATATAGGAATTATTGAAGTGGGCATGGGCGGGCAATGGGATGCAACAAATGTTATCGATGCTGATGTTTCAGTAATTATGCCAATTGGCCTTGATCACATGGAATATCTCGGAAATTCTTTGACCGAAATTGCTCATACCAAGGCTGGAATCATTAAAGCCGGTGGGTTCATTGTGATGGCAGAGCAAAAACCTGAATCAGCAAAAGAGTTATTGCGAAGAGCCGCTGAAGTGGAAGCTGACATTGCTCGTGAAGGTATTGAATATTCCCTCGACACTCGCGCGATTGCTGTGGGTGGGCAGATGATTTCTATTAATGGATTAAATGAAAAATACGACGAAATCTTCTTGCCCCTTCACGGTCGCCATCAAGCAACAAATGCTGCTTCAGCACTCGTTGCAGTCGAAGCATTCTTCGGAGAGCAAGCACTGGATCCCGATGCAGTTCGTGCGGGTTTTGCCAATGTTAAATCTCCTGGCCGATGTGAAGTCGTGCACCGTGATCCAACAGTGATTTTAGATGCGGCGCACAATCCTCATGGGGCCCAGGCGCTGGCACAAACACTCGCCTCAGAATTCACTTTTGATGACACCATCGGTGTCGTTGGAATTTTTGGAGACAAGGATGCACAAGGAATCCTCGAATCCCTCGAACCAATTCTTAACTCAATAGTTGTTACCTCAAGTTCGTCTCCGCGAGCCATGCCTGTGAGAGACCTTGAATCCCTTGACACAAAAATCTTTGGAGCAGACAGAGTG
>JAPOHK010000012.1 GCA_029979485.1 Candidatus Planktophila limnetica | reverse complement strand
CATCAAAAATGGGACGACTTCACACAGTGGTGGATCGATTTACACTTCACAACCACACAACGTCGCACACTCGGAGCAGTTGCCGGCGTGCTTATTGCACTCTCTTTATTCGTAGTCTTTAGCGGCAAATCCGAGGTTGTAGTCGCAGAAACAATTGCACCCACACAGATCGTTGCACCTGCTCTAGTCATTGATGTTACAGGCGAAGTTGTTTCACCTGGAGTCTATGAATTACCAGCGGGTTCGCGCGTTATTGATGCGATACGCGCTGCAGGGGGAGCCAAGGCAAAAGCAGCGCTATCTGAATTAAACCTTGCTCGCGTAATTAAAGATGGTGAACAGATTTATGTTGATCTCATTTATAAAGCCGGAACACGAGTACGTGCTGGTTCAAAAGCATCTGCACCCCGTGGACCGATAAATATAAATCGCGCAACGGCTTCAGATTTAGATTCTTTAGATGGAATTGGTCCAGTTATTGCAAAGCGAATAATTGCTTTTCGCACTGCAAATGGACCATTTACTGCTGTGGAAGATTTACTAAAAGTCTCTGGCATTGGTGATGCGAAATTCGCACAGTTCAAAGAGAAAATCAGCGTCTAGTTGATTTCAGGGCAATTGCTCTGGGATCAGCAATTTGGATTGGTGCACTAACACAGAGCGCCTTAGCACCATGGAGAGTTTCACTCGTTGCTCTGGCAATCTTTTTCATCTCTCTTGCGGGCAAAAAAGTTCGAGTTCTTATATTTGTTGCTGCACTCTTGCTTGGTTCCACCGTAATGTCACTGCGACAAGCATCGCTTGCTAATAATGCGATTCGCACTCATTTAGATCAACCGATAGATATCACTGCGCAAGTAGCAACAGATCCCGTACTAAGTGCGCCCAAAGTGAGCGGTTCATATTTTGCATTGCGAAATTACACATTTATGGCTCGAGCACAATTCGTTAGCGCTGGTGGGAAGAATTATGAATTACGAATACCAATTCGAATTGTTACGCCGTCACGAACAGTCGCGCACTTATTGCCAGGTCAAAAAATTCACTTTCGCGGCACAGCAGTTGTAAGTAAAGAGGCACGAGTTGCAGCCCTTGTATTTGTGCGAGGCGATATCAAAATACGAACAGAAGCATCTAGATGGGCAAAGAGTTTGGCTTCTATTCGAAATGGTCTACGAATTAACAGTGGACCAGGAGATGCCGGTGCACTGATTCCAGGAATGGTTCTCGGAGATACTTCTAAACAAAGTCCAACTTTTAAGGCCGATATGAAGCGCTCTGGATTAACTCACTTGGTTGCCGTAAGTGGTGCTAATTTTGCAATTGTTTCTGCATTTATTTTGTGGGCTATGCAATTCTTTGTTCGCTCCATTAGATGGCGCTTAGGTGCGACAGCGATTTTCCTTGCATCCTTCATCGCACTCGTTCGACCATCTCCATCTGTATTGCGCGCAGCTGCAATGGCTGCGGTGTTATTAGTGGCTAAAGGTTCTCGCAGGCCCAGCGATTCTTTACCCGCTCTAGGTTTTGCAATTGCTGCTGTTGTCATTGGGGATCCTTGGCAAGCGCGGGACGCAGGCTTTGCGTTATCTGTTTTAGCAACTGCAGGTTTACTGCTCTTTGCACCACGCATTATTGCTTGGCTTTCAAAGTATTTGCCAAAGTTAATAAGTGAAGCCATAGCGCCTCCTATTGCAGCAACCATTTTCTGTTCACCGGTATTAATCGCTATCGCAGGTTATCTAGCGCCAATGAGTGTGATCGCAAATTTGCTTGCAGCACCTGCCGTTGCTCCCATCACAATAATTGGATTTATCTCTGCATTAATTTCTCCCTTTGCACCCATTGTGACTCGCGTTCTGATATTTGTAATCCACTTTCCTGCTGCGTTTATTACGTGGATAGCACATTGGGCTGCTCAATTTCCGGTATTGCAAATGAGCAGTGCAATCTTAATCGGACTGCTCATTGCGCTCTGGTTTGCGCGCACGTTGTTGCAAGCACATTGGAAAAAATACGTCGCTATTGCGCTCTGTGTACTTCTATTTGTTACATGGATTGGACGTTGGCCCGGAGGAGATTGGAGTGTTGCTAATTGCGATATTGGGCAAGGTGATTCTTCGGTCATTAACTTGGGAAATCACCGAGCAATCGTTGTAGATGTTGGTCCAGATGCAGCCCTTGAAGATGCATGCCTTAAAGCACTTGGAATTCGCGAGATACCGTTGTTAATACTTTCTCACTTTCATGCCGATCACGTAGAAGGTCTGCCAGGATTATTAAAAAAACGACGAGTTGGTCAAGTTTGGGTCAGCAATAACACCGACCCGATATTTGAAAGTGCGCGAGTGCAAAATTGGCTCAAAGGAGTAAACGTTCAAATTGTTACACGCGGAATGCGCAGCAGGTTTTCCAATATTGACATTAAAGTTTTATGGCCACTGACAACGACAGGGCAATTTGCAACAAATCCCGGTGATGGTTCAGCGATTAATAATTCAAGCATTGCAACCATGTTCTCATCGCCAGATTTTTCACTCTTTGCGGCAGGAGATTTAGAGCCCCCAGTTCAAGAACTCTTACGAGCAGATGTTACGCACGTTGATATTTACAAAGTCTGTCACCATGGGTCGAAGTTTCAAGACCCAGAATTTATGGCGAATCTATCTCCGGCAATTGCGATGATTAGCGTTGGCGTTGGAAATACGTACGGACATCCCGCTCCACAAACGGTGGCGGCTCTGACTAGACTCGGCGCAAGGGTTGTGCGAACAGATACAGATGGTGCGATTGCAATTGCTGCACAAAAGCATCGCTTATCAATAAAGTTAGCGCGATCCGGAATACATATATTTCGATTGGGATAGGAGCAGTGATGGACAACCTCTATCTCATCCTAGGCTCTGAAGGCGCACTCGCAGATAGCGCATTACTCAAACTGACATCACAACTTAAAGAAGAAAACGCAGAAATTACAACTCTCTTTGCATCCGAAGTCATTGTGGGAGACATCTCAGATGCACTTGCGCCTTCACTTTTTTCGCAGCGCCGTGCATTGGTCATTAAAGAGCTACAGGATTTACCCGAAGAGTCTCGCGATGAAATCACGCGTTATTTGGATAATGTGGATGCGACAACGACAGTAATTTTCATACATAAGGGTGGCGTTAAAGGCAAAGCGTTACTGGATGCAATTAAGAAAGCTAAAGCCACCATCATCGCGTGTGAGCCACTTAAGAAAGAGAGCGAAAAACAAGAATTTGTTCGCAATCTATTTTTAGATTTAGGTCGCAAAGCATCACCTGCTGCAGTCACTGCTCTCGTTAATGCAGTTGGCGGAGATTTACGCGAACTCAGTGCAGCATGTTCACAAATTGTCTCTGATGCTCCAGCTGGAACAATTGATGAAGCCCACGTTGAAAAATTTCATCAAGGACGAATCGAAACAACTGGCTTTGACGTTGCAGACATTGCACTCGAAGGCAATCTTGCGCAAGCACTTATTACTCTGCGTGGAGCAATTGCAACTGGCACAGATCCAGTCATGATTACGAGTGCTCTGGCATCTGCAATTCGTGGATTAGCAAAAGTTTCAGGTGCAAATAGAAATGTAAAATCATTTGAATTAGCAGGTTCCCTTGCAATGGCTCCGTGGCAAATAGATAAAGCGCGTCGCCAACTTGCAGGGTGGACTCCCAAGGGATTAACCGCTGCAGTTGCAGCAGTGGCGCAGGCTGATGCCGATGTGAAAGGGGCTGCGAGTGACCCGATTTACGCACTCGAAAAGGCGATTTCAGAGATAGCTACCGCTCGAAATGGACGCCCGATCTCAGTTTGAGCGTAAGGGGCACGCGCTGGTAGCCTACGCATCTATTAATAACCCTTATTAATTCGCACTACAAAAGAGAAGTGAGTTTTTCACGTGGCAAATATCAAGTCGCAGATTAAGCGAATCAAGACCAATGAGAAGGCACGCCTTCGCAATAAGGCTGTTAGCTCATCAATCAAGACCGCTGTTCGTAAATTCCGCGATGCAGTAACTGCTGGTGACAAGGCTGTAATCACAACAGAACTTCGCAGTGCATCAAAGGCACTAGACATCGCAGTTGCTAAGGGAGTTCTTCATAAGAACACAGCTGCTAACAAGAAGTCTTCAATGGCGAGTGCGGCTAATAAAGCCGGCGTTCGTTAATTCTTACTTTTACCAATTAACTGCGAGGCTAATTTAGATGCCTGCGATATCCCTAGATAAAGCCCCGCAACCTGCTGCTACAAAGCCGGAGCAGATTCGTAATTTCTGCATCATCGCTCACATCGACCACGGTAAATCAACACTTGCCGATCGCATGCTTGGAATCACAGAAGTCGTAGAAGCACGCAATATGCGCGCGCAATATCTCGATCGTATGGATATCGAACGCGAACGCGGAATCACGATTAAATCTCAAGCGGTTCGTCTTCCTTGGCGTAGCGGAATCGATGGGCAGGAATACATCCTGAACATGATTGATACACCTGGTCACGTTGACTTTACTTACGAAGTTTCGCGCTCGCTGGCTGCATGTGAAGGCGCAGTATTGCTCGTTGATTGTGCACAAGGCATCGAAGCTCAAACTCTTGCCAACCTTTATCTGGCGATGGAGAACAACCTCACGATTATTCCCGTGCTTAACAAGATTGATTTGCCTAACGCGCAACCAGAAAAGTTTGCAGCAGAGCTTGCAAAACTTATCGGCTGCGAACCTGAAGATTGCTTGCGCGTATCTGGAAAAACTGGCGAAGGTGTTGCAGAGTTACTCGATCAAATTATTTCTCAAATACCAGCACCAGTGGGCGATGCAGACGCACCTGCACGTGCACTTATCTTTGACTCTGTGTACGACTCCTATCGCGGTGTAGTTACATATGTGCGTGTTGTTGATGGTCACTTATCTCCACGCGATCAAATTCAAATGTTTTCAACAGGTGTACGCCACGAAATGCTTGAAGTTTGAGTTATCTCTCCAGAGCCACTACCAAGTAAAGGTTTGGGAGTTGGCGAAGTAGGTTATTTAATTACTGGCGTAAAAGATGTTCGTCAATCACGTGTGGGTGACACTGTTACAACGTATAACAATCCAACTAAGTCGCCACTATCTGGTTATAAAGATCCAAAGCCAATGGTTTTCTCTGGTCTATATCCTTTAGATGGCGCTGACTATCCAGCACTTCGCGAAGCTTTAGATAAGTTACAACTCAATGATGCTGCACTGGTTTACGAACCAGAATCTTCAGCAGCCCTCGGCTTTGGTTTCCGATGTGGCTTCTTAGGTCTTTTGCATATGGAAATTGTGCGCGAACGTCTAGAGCGCGAATCAAAGTTAAACCTAATATCAACTGCTCCAAACGTTGTGTATCAAGTGACTTTAGACGATGGAAAAGAAGTTCGAGTTACAAATCCCTCTGAATTTCCTGATGGAAAAATCGCAACAGTTCGCGAACCAATTGTGAAAGCAACAATTCTTGCTCCATCTGAATTCATCGGAACCATCATGGAACTCTGCCAAGAGCGCCGAGGTTTATTGCTGGGTATGGATTATCTCTCCGAAGATCGAGTAGAAATTCGTTACACCTTGCCTCTTGCAGAAATCGTCTTTGACTTCTTTGATCAATTGAAATCTCGCACACGTGGGTATGCCTCATTAGATTACGAAGAAAAGGGCGATGAGGAAGGCAATCTCGTTAAGGTAGATATTTTGCTACAGGGCGAAGCAGTCGATGCATTTAGTGCCGTGGTTCACCGCGATAAGGCTTATGCATACGGTGTAATGATGACAAGTAAGTTGCGCGAGCTAATTCCACGTCAGCAATTCGAAGTTCCTATTCAGGCTGCAATTGGTGCGCGCATCATTGCTCGCGAAAATATTAGAGCGATTCGTAAAGATGTTTTGGCGAAGTGTTACGGCGGAGATATTTCACGTAAGCGCAAACTCCTTGAAAAGCAGAAGGAGGGCAAAAAGCGCATGAAGATGGTGGGACGCGTTGAAGTTCCACAAGAAGCATTCGTAGCAGCCCTTGCAACTGATGCTGATATCGAAAAGGTGAAAGCCGCGCGTAAGTAAGGACGGACATGACTGACTTATCTATTTATGTTCACATACCTTATTGCATTAAACGTTGTGGCTATTGCGATTTCAATACCTACACACCTACAGAACTACAAGATGGTGCAACTTTAGAAGTTGTTTCAGCGGATTACATAGACGCAGTTGTTCAAGAGTTAAAGAGTGCGCCAAAGGATCCTGTTTCGACAATCTTTTTTGGCGGCGGAACCCCCTCTTTATTGCCAGCAAAAGATCTAGGTCGAGTCATTACTGCTATTCGCGAACACAATGGATTACGAGATGGCGCCGAAATTACACTGGAGGCAAACCCTGACTCTGTTACGCCTGAAAAATTAGCTGACTACATCAGCGTAGGTTTTAATCGTATTTCCTTCGGTGCACAATCATTTATCCCACACGTGCTTGAAACACTTGATCGCACACACAATCCTGAGAACGTAAAGAAGGCAGTTGATGCTGCCCGCGCAGCTGGATTTGCAAGTATTAGTGTTGATTTAATTTATGGAACACCTGGTGAATCACTCGATGATTGGCGAATAACTGTAGAAAGCGCACTTGCTCTAGATATTGATCACATCAGTGCATACGCTTTGATAGTTGAGACGGGAACAAAGTTAGCTGCACAAATTAAACGCGGCGATACAGCAATGCCTGATGATGATGCGATGGCAGATATGTATTTGTTAGTTGATTCTCTCTGCGAAGCACACGGCATGAGTTGGTATGAATTGAGCAATTGGTCAAAACCTGGGCATGAGTGCAAACACAACATTGCATACTGGCACAACGCTAATTGGTGGGGACTTGGTCCTGGTGCGCACTCACATATGAATGGAAAACGTTTTTGGAATGTTAAACATCCATCTGCTTACAAAACTCGTATATTTGCGGGAGAGACTCCAATTCACGAAAGTGAAGTACTTACAGCCGAACAAATTCAAGATGAAAAAATAATGTTATCCATACGCATGCGCGCAGGAATTTCCTTTGACGAACTAGCTCCGCATCACTTAGAACGTTTGGCAATCTATAAAGAAAATGGCTATGTTTCTTTACAGGGCGATAGCGTCACATTGACCCCAGTGGGGCGTTTGATTGCAGATCGAATCGTCCGCGAATTAGTTATGTAGTACCTTTAACCCATGGACATTTTAGTTATCGCACTAGCAGTTGTATTTGTTGTTTCTGGTCTTTCCAAGGCAAGCGGAAACGCAAAGGGTCTCTCTGGTACTCGTGATGTGAATGTTCCAGATTTATTGGCTCGCTTTGTTGGTTTAGTTGAAACAGCAGCCGCGCTTGGATTATTAATTGGCCTTAAATATGACTGGATGTTGTGGGTTCCACTTATGACTCTGTGGGCTCTAATGGCCGGTGCAATCTATTTCCACTTCCGCGCTGACAAAGCTAAAACCTCTTTTCCAGCATTTTTCTTGCTAACGCTTATCTCTATTGCTCTCGTAACAATCTAGGAAGAATCGTGTCTGCTCGTCGTTTAGAAATTCTTCGCGCCATTGTTGATGAATATGTGGCGACTCAAGAACCTGTAGGTTCGAAATCCATTGCTGCCAGAAGCGGACTTGGAATTTCACCTGCAACTATTCGAAACGAAATGGCAGTACTAGAAGAAGAAGGTCTAATTACCCATCCTCATACAAGTGCTGGTCGAATTCCAACAGATCTTGGTTACAGAGTTTTCGTGGACAAATTAGCGACAGTCAAGCCGCTATCCGGCGCCGAACGTCGAGCCATTGAAACATTCTTAGAAGGCGCACTTGATTTAGATGATGTTGTTTTGCGTACCGTTCGTTTGCTTGCAGATGTCACAAAGCAAGTAGCAGTTGTCCAATACCCTTCTATGGTCAAATCTCGCGTGCGTCACGTTGAGCTAGTTGCACTCACTTCATCTCGTTTAATGATGATTCTCATTACTGATGCTGGGCGCGTCGAACAGCGCGTCCTCGAATTGTCAAGTGATGCCAGCGACTTGTTTTTATCTACCCTTCGCAATCAAATAAACAATGCAGTCATGGGTCAGCGCCTGCCAGATGTTGCTGATCGCATTAGCGGAATTCTTGAAAGCTACAGTTCATCAGATAGAAAGAATGTGGCAGTAGTTATTTCAGCACTGATTGAAATGGCCATGGAGCGCCCAGAAGAAAAAGTTGTATTGGCTGGAACTGCAAACCTTGCTCGTTTTAGTGAAGATTTTTCAACCAATATGCATCCAGTTCTTGAAGCACTCGAAGAACAAGTTGTTCTGCTTCGATTGCTAGGAGATGCTGGAGAGAATGTTCAAGTTCGAATTGGTACTGAGCAGAGCGAAAGAAATCTTCGCTCAACATCCCTTGTAACAGTTGGCTACGGCGCAACAGATTCTCCACTTGGAGCACTCGGTGTTCTTGGACCAACTCGTATGGATTACGCCGGTTCTATCGCCGCTGTTTCATCAGTTGCTAGATATGTTGGCCGCTATCTCAATGAAGGTGCGTAAATGGCTGATCATTACGACCTTTTAGGAGTTACTCGAGATGCATCTGCCGATGAAATTAAACGCGCTTACCGAAAATTGGCGCGTGAATTACATCCAGATGTAAATCCAGATCCTGCTACACAAGATAAATTTAAAGAAGTAACTGCTGCCTACGAAACTTTAAGTGATCCACAAAAACGTCAGATGTATGACGCTGGTGGAAGCGGCTTTGGTGGCTTTGGTGGTTTTGGTGGTGCAAGTGGTTTCGGCGACATCATGGACGCATTCTTTGGAGGGGGCGGAAGTCGCGGTCCACGTCCACGCGTTCGTGCCGGACAAGATGCACTTATTCGAGTCGAAGTTGATTTGCACGAAGCAGCATTTGGAACTGAACGAGACATAACTTTAGAAAGCGCCGTAGCGTGCGAAAAATGCCAAGCAACAGGGTGTGCGGATAACTCCCAACCTGAAATTTGCTTGATTTGTAAAGGTCGTGGCGAGACTCAACAGGTTACGCGTTCAATTCTTGGTCAAGTAATGACATCTCGCCCTTGCAATACATGTAGTGGATTTGGTTCTGTAATTCCTAATCCTTGTCGCGAGTGCGCCGGTGATGGACGTGTGCGTGCTCGTCAAACAATTAATATCAAAATCCCTGCCGGCGTTGAAACAGGAAACCGTATTCAAATGTCTGGCCGTGGAGAAGTCGGACCTGGTGGTGGACCTGCTGGAGATTTATATGTAGAAATAGTTGAACGTGCGCACGAATACTTAGTTCGAGAAGGCGATAACTTACATATTCAAATTGGTGTTTCTATGGCGCATGCAGCCCTTGGTACACGCGTTCAGGTAGAAGGCATTGATGGAACACTCGATGTTGATATTAAGCCTGGGACACAGAGCGGCTCAACAATTGTTTTAAAAGGAAAAGGTGTCACTCATCTTCGGAGTACTTCACGGGGTGATTTGATCGTCCATGTTGAAGTTCAGACGCCTACAAAACTAAACCGTGAGCAAGAAGAGCTACTGCAAAAGTTCGCAGATGCGCGTGGGGAAAAAGATGGGGAGATACATTTAAGCAACCGCGAAGGCGGAGTCTTTGGAAAACTTAGGGGAGCGTTTCACCGATAACTATGCTGACTCTATTTTTTGTTAATAATCTTCCCCGAAAAGTAGGGTCGAGTTACGAATTCGATTCAGAAGATGCCCAGCACGCAATTCGTGTTCTGCGAATGAGTGCCGGCGAAGTTTTTATGCTCTCTGATGGTCAAGGCAAGTGGTCGAAAGTTAAAATTTTTGCAGTTAAGAAGAAGTCACTTGAAGTAGAAGTGATTGAAACCGGAACACAAGATCCTTTAGATATTACATTCACTGTAGTTCAGGCTCTCCCAAAAGGTGATCGATTAAAGGAGTGTATCGAGCTATTGACCGAAGGTGGAGTCGACACAATTATTCCGTGGTCTGCTCAACGTTCAATTGGTAAGGCAGAAAAAGGCGTAGAAAAACTTCAGATCACTGCTCGCGAAGCCAGCAAGCAATCTCGTCGATTCTTTATTCCAAATATCACCGATGTTGCAAATACTTCAAAGGTCGTTGATTTAATTGCTCAACACGATCTAGTTTTGGTATTTCACGAAAGCGCTACAAACAAAGTCTCTGAAATTGTTACGAGAAAATACTATGAATCCCAAAGTGTCCTGATCATCATTGGTCCTGAAGGTGGCATAACCAACGAAGAACTGGAGCTATTTAAATCTGCCGGAGCTAAGGTTGCTCTTATGGGGCGCCCAATCTTGCGAAGTGCTCATGCGGGTCTTGCTGCAATGAGCGCTGTGAACGCACTCATTAAAGTATGGTGAAGACATGGCGCTAGATCCAGATTGTTTATTTTGCAAGATTATTGAAGGTGACATTCCTGCCGAAATAGTTTTTAGAAATGACAATGTTGTTGCATTCAATGACATCAATCCACAAGCACCAACACATGTATTAGTAATCCCAACAGTTCACTCAGAAAATGCTGCGGGCCTTGCAAAGATTTCCGGAACAATTACAGCAGCGCTTTTCACGGCGGCCGCAGAGATTGCAGAGCAGCGCGGGTTGCAGGGTTATCGATTAGTTTTTAACACTGGCGCAGAGGCAGGTCAGAGTGTTTTCCACGCTCACATGCATCTTTTAGGCGGGCGTGGACTCGCATGGCCACCAGGTTAAAAGTAGTATTTCGACCAATATGCAGCGCACCCTAGTCACTGTACCTCCAGCCATTTCAATGGTTGCTTTGATCGGTACGCATGATGACAACCTAAGAATCGTAGAAGCGGCTTTTCCTTCTGTTGCAATCACAGTGCGTGGAAATGAAATTACTTTGCGCGGCCCGCACGCTGAGTGCGGACAAGTTGAAAAATTATTTGCAGAGTTATTGGTAGTTATTCGTTCTGGACAAGTACTCACCACTGATGCGATTACACGTTCAATTGCGATGCTTTCACAAGAACCACAGGATCATCCAGCCGAAGTTTTGTCACTCAATATCGTTAGCAATCGTGGCCGCACAATCCGTCCTAAGACGGCAAATCAGAAGCGTTACGTAGAAGCTATTGAAGAGAACACAATTACATTTGGAATCGGACCAGCAGGTACTGGCAAGACCTACCTTGCGATGGCAAAGGCTGTATCTGCGCTACAAAACAAAAAAGTAAACAGAATTATTCTTACTCGTCCTGCTGTAGAAGCAGGCGAGCACTTGGGATTTTTGCCAGGAACATTGAGTGAAAAAATCGATCCATATTTGCGACCACTCTTTGATGCGCTGCACGACATGATTGACCCGGATTCAATTCCACGTTTAATGCAATCAGGAGTAATTGAAGTAGCACCACTTGCGTACATGCGCGGTCGCACACTAAATGATGCATTCGTAATTTTGGATGAAGCACAGAACACAACCCCAGAGCAGATGAAGATGTTCTTAACTCGTCTGGGATTTGGTTCAAAGATGGTTGTTACAGGCGATGTAACTCAGGTGGATCTACCAAATCTTCAACACTCTGGTTTACGAGTGGTTCGCAATATTCTTAACGATATTGATGACATTGCATTCTTGGAATTAACCGCAGAAGATGTTGTACGCCACCGCCTTATTGGTGACATTGTTAAGGCCTACGAAACTTTTGATGAGACCAAGCAAGTTCCAAGGCCAATTCGAAACACATGACAATTGAAATTACTAATCGCTCTGGACAACTTGTCCCTAGCGATAAATGTCTCTCCCTTCTTAATTTTGCCTATGGCAAATTAGAGTTGCATCCAGAGTGCGACCTCAACCTAACTTTTATCGATGATAAAGAGATGCAAGAGCTTCATATTAAATGGATGGATCTTCCTGGAAGCACTGATGTTCTCTCATTTCCTATGGATATGCCAGAAGATGGTGAAGCTGTGACACTTGGTGACATTGTTATATCTCCACGCTTTGCAGAAGATAAGGCATTAAAAGCGGGCCACAGTACAAACCACGAAATCTTTATTCTTGCGACCCACGGATTGTTACACATCCTTGGCTATGACCACGAAGACGTAGATGATGAAAAAGTTATGTTTGCGTTACAAGAGGCAATAGTTAGCGAATGGGAGGAGATGCAATGAGTCCCTATGCAATTGCGGCAATAATTGTTCTCTTAGGCTTTGCTGGATTCCTTGCAGCAACTGAATCTGCGTTGACATCGATTTCTCGTGTTTTAATTGAAGAACTGGAGAGCAAGCGAGGTGGAGAGCTACTCCGTAAATTTAGCCTTCAACCAGCGAAGTATCTCAATGTTATTTTGCTTGTTCGCAAAACATGCGAATTAACAGCGACTGTATTGCTCGCATCAATCCTGCTTCGAAATTATCCATCGGCTCAAGCGATGTCCCTTACTGTATTAATTATGGTGATTATTTCCTACGTTGTTGTCGGTGTTGGCCCTCGCACAATTGGTAAGCAACATCCACATACGTGGGCTCGCGCAGGTATTGGTGTTGCGTTCTTTCTTGCATTTATATTGGGCCCAGTAACGAAATTGCTGATTGCAATTGGTAACGCCATAACACCAGGTGTTGGTTTTAGAACAGGACCATTTACTAATGAAGCTGAGTTGCGAGATCTAGTTGATCAAGCGCACGAACGTGGACTAGTGGAATCTGATGAACACGAAATGATTCACTCTGTTTTCGATCTCGGTGACACATTAGTTCGCGAGTTAATGGTTCCACGTACTGACATGGTTTGGATCGAAAAAGATAAGACCCTGCGCCAAGCACTCTCACTCGCTCTTCGCTCTGGCTTCTCACGTATTCCAGTCATCGGCGATAACGTTGATCAAATTATCGGACTTGCATATGTGAAAGATCTAGCAAAGCGAACACTCGACCACCATGAAGCCGAAAACAGTGAGCGCGTTGAACAACACATGCGTCCGGCAACTTTTGTACCGGAAAGCAAAATTGCTGCTGACTTACTTAAAGAGATGCAACGAGATCAGATTCACCTTGCAATCGTTGTAGATGAATATGGTGGCACAGCAGGAATTATTACTATCGAAGATATTTTGGAAGAAATTGTTGGCGAAATAGCTGATGAATTCGATGATGGTGTTGAAGCGTTCACATGGATTTCAGAAGGCAAGGCGCGCGCAAAGGCAACTCTTCATATTGAGGATCTTGCTGATGAATTAGGGATTGAAATTTCTGAAGAAGACTTTGAAGATGTAGACACAATCGGCGGTTTGATGGCACAAAAACTTGGCCGCGTACCTATTGCTGGCAGCACAATCACGGTCGGGCAATACTTAATTACTTCCGAGCGCCCAATTGGTCGCCGTCGTAGAATTAGCAGCGTTCTGATCGAGAAAGAAAGCGCTGGCAATGACAACCTTTAGTAACGCCGAGGATCAAAAATTAGCCACGCTTGCAAACGCAACGCTAAAGCGCAGTGGTGCAAAACAAGCAGCGGCACTTCGTGATAACACTGGTCGCACTTACGTTGCTGTAAACATCTCAACTCCATCACTGACTCTAGATGCTTGTGACTCTGTTTTCACTGTAGCGATGGCATCAGGAATTTCAGGAATTGAAAGTGTTGTAGTTGTTGGAGACAAACCAAGTAAGGCTGGCGCTCTCCGTGATTTTTCTGCTAGCGCAACGGTCTTTTATTGCGCAGATAACGGGGAAATTTCTACGCTTTAGCCAATGGCTAATCACCCCGATACAATTAAGCAATGCGCATTGTTCGATTTTCTCCTGGACCAAACTCTGGATTAGGCACCGATCCTCTATTTGGTCTACTCGAAGAAGACGGAACAAACATCTCTGTAATCGCTGGAGATCCAATTTATGCCGGTGTCAGCAAAACTGGTGCGGTTACTCAGTTATCTGATGTTCGCCTACTAGCACCAGTTATTCCTCGAAGCAAAGTTGTCTGCATTGGAAAGAATTATGCCGATCATGCTGCAGAAATGAATTCAGAAGTACCAAGTGAACCAATTATTTTCTTGAAACCAAATACTTCTGTCATTGGTCCAATGGACACAATTGTCTGGCCATCTATGTCAGAGCGTGTAGATCACGAAGCAGAGTTAGCAATTGTTATTGGCCGCATCTGCAAAGACGTTCCACGTGAGCGCGTTAATGATGTAATTTTTGGTTACACAATTGCAAATGATGTAACTGCTCGAGATTTACAGAAAAAAGATGGTCAGTGGAGCCGCGCGAAAGGCTTTGATACTTTCTG
>JAPOHK010000093.1 GCA_029979485.1 Candidatus Planktophila limnetica | reverse complement strand
TTTCGTGCTGATGAATTAGATGCCACACATAGTCCTGTTTTTCATCAAGTTGAGGGTCTTGTGATTGATCGCGGAATCAATATGTCACACCTGAAAGGCACTTTAGACAATTTTGCAAGATACATGTTTGGGCCTGATGTCACAACCCGCTTGCGTCCATCATTTTTCCCTTTCACAGAGCCAAGTGCCGAAGTTGATGTTTTTTTCAATGGCAAATGGATCGAATGGGGCGGCTGCGGAATGGTTAATCCGCGCGTCCTTAAAACATGTGGAATTGATACCGATGAATTCAGTGGTTTCGCTTTTGGGATGGGACTCGAACGTACCCTCATGGTTCGACATGGAATTACTGATATGCATGACATCGTCGAAGGTGATTTGAGATTCACTCGCCAATTTGGAGTTGGTTTGTAATGCGCGCACCTTTGTCATGGATAAAGGATTTCGTTGAGATTCCATCTTCTCTCACTGTTGAAGAAATAAGTAAAGGTCTAGTTCGTGTTGGTTTTGAAGTTGAAGATGTCATTTTTCAAGGCTCTGATATCAAGGGCCCCTTATCTTTTGCTGAGGTTCTTTCAATAGAAGAGATAACCGAATTCAAGAAACCAATTCGATATGTAGGTCTTGATTGTGGTGAAAAGCAAACTCGTTATGTAATTTGTGGAGCCACTAATTTCAAGGTGGGCGATATTGTTCTAGCAGCTTTGCCGGGCGCTGTATTGCCGGGAAATTTTGCTATCGCAGCTCGTGAAACATATGGAAAAACTTCCAATGGAATGATCTGTTCCGCTAAAGAGTTGGCTCTCAGTGATGATCACGCTGGAATTATGGTCTTCGATAAAGAGCAAGTTTCAATTAAGGATGATGTACGAGAAAAGCTTCAGATCGATGACGTAATTTTTGATATCGCTGTTAATCCTGATCGTGGATATGCATTAAGCATCAGGGGAGTATCTCGTGAAATTGCTGGAGCCTTCGGTTTGAAATTTAGCGATCCTGTAGAAAAACTTCGCGGATTAGCTTTTGAAAAAACTGGAGAAGGTGTGCAGCCTAAGATCGAAGACAAAGATGCTGCATCTGTTTTCTACGTTCGTACTATGTCGCAATTTGATCCTAAAGCTCCAACGCCAATCTGGATGCGCCGTCGGATTGAAAAGATGGGAATGCGATCGATTTCCTTAGTTGTTGATGTAACTAATTATGTGATGCTCGAACTAGGTCAACCCCTGCATGCTTTTGATCGTAAAAAAATCAAGGGGAAATTGAGAATTGTTCGTGCAGGTAAATCTGAGAAATTCACAACATTGGATGGGCAAGAGAGAAACTTGGATCCCCAAGATTTAATGGTGAGTGATGACGAAAGGGCTCTTGCTTTAGCTGGAACTATGGGTGGTTTGTATTCAGAGATCACCGAAGAAACTACTGAGATTGCACTCGAAGCTGTCAGATTCAATCCAATCGCAATTGCACAGAATTCGCGTCGCCATAAACTTTCATCCGAGGCATCACGAAGGCTCGAACGAGGAGTAGATCCTTCTTTGGCAGAATTCGCTTCAGCTAGATTTGTTCAGTTGCTCTCAGAACACAGCACGGCGAAGCATGTTGAATCAGTAAGCGTTTGTGAACCCAAGTTCCCAGCAACTTTTACAATAAATCCAACTCATATCTCAAGTATTTTAGGTTTTGAAGTATCAAATGCTCAGATCATTCAAGCGCTGCAAACTGTCGGTTGCGATATTGATGAGAAAAAATGGTTGATTGACCCTCCATCATGGCGTCCTGATTTAACAAATGCTTCAGATTTAGCAGAAGAAGTTGCCCGAATGATTGGTTATGACAGCATCCCTTCTAACCTGCCTGATCGACCTATTCACGCATCTCTCACATCGATTCAAAAGCGTAGGCGTTTCATCTCCCAATTTTTAGCGAATCGCGGGTTCGCAGAAGTTCTAACATTTCCATTTACAAATCAGAAAACAATTGACGATATGGGATTTGTAGGTCCTCGGGCTTCAACCTATGCATTAGCAAATCCAATGTCTGATGAAAACCCACTTCTTCGCGTGCATTTAATACCGGGTTTAATTGAAGTAGCTGCTCGCAATATAAGTCGAGGCGCACAAAACTTCGCTATTTTCGAAATAGGTTTGATTTTTAGAAGTTCAAGAAAACTTGAAACTTTTATAAATCCTGAAACTGGTAGTCGCCCAAAAGACTCAGTGATATCTCAGATATTCGCATCTGTCCCTGAGCAAACTGAAATGGTCTCCGGACTTTTAGTAGGTAAAAAGGAAGTTGAAAACTGGCAAGGTAAATCCACTGATTTTGCATGGAGTGATGCGGTTTCATTTGCGCAAGAAATTCTTGAACTATGTCACTTGGAATTCGATGTGAAGCGCTCGGATCTTGCTCCGTGGCATCCAGGTCGTTGTGCAGAAATCTTGGTAGATGGCAAAGTTGTTGCGCATGCAGGAGAAATTCATCCACGCATTCTTAGTCAATATAACTTGCCACCTCGATCAAGCGCTTTTGCAATAAATCTGGGTGTGTTGCCAGAATCCTCACTGGTTCGACCTAACCGCGTAGGTGTTATGCCAGCTGCTGTACAGGATGTTGCGTTGATCGTTGAATCAACTGTTACCGCCCTTGAAGTTCAGCAAGCATTAATGGATGGAGCGGGCGATTTGCTTGAATCTATAAACCTCTTTGATCGTTACGACAAGATTGGCGATGGAAAAGTATCTCTCGCTTTTACTCTTACCTTCAGAGCCGAGGATCGAACATTGACCGGTGAAGAGGTTTCAGCAATGAGAGAAGCAGCAACCGATCTAGCTGCCAAGCGTTGTGGGGCTGTAGTACGTACCGCATAATTATGCATGTATTTGCATAATTACCCATCTCCTTATAGCCTTCCTACATGAAGACAGCCGTTATAGGTGCCAGCGGATACGCGGGAGGCGAACTCCTTCGCTTGCTCTCGACTCATCCGCATTTGCAAGTGACTCAAGTAAGCGCTCATAGCAACGCTGGGGAGTTAATAACAAACGTTCACCCTCATCTCACAACTCATAATGGTGAAAGATTTTTAAGTATTGATTCACTCAAATATGAAGAAATCGAAGTTGCATTCATAGCTCTGCCACACGGACAATCTGCGGGCATTGTTGAGAAGTTTTCGAAAAATACAAAGATTGTGGATCTGGGTGCTGACTTTAGATTGGCTGATGCTACGCAGTGGAAAAAGTATTACGAGGGGATTCATGCTGGAGCATGGACCTACGGTTTACCTGAGATTCCTGGCAGTAGGGAGAAAATTTCTCAGTCACGACAAGTTGCCAATCCTGGTTGTTATGCAACTTCAATTATTGCCGGTGTTCTACCAGCATTAGATGTTATTGATTCATCAGACGTGGTTGTTGTGGCTGCATCTGGCACAACAGGTGCGGGTCGAAATGCAAAGATTTCCTTGATTGCAAGTGAAGTAATGGGTTCATTAACTTCGTATAAATTTGGTGGCGTTCATCAACATACTCCTGAAGTAGAACAAGCTCTGAGCCTGGCCTCAGGAAAAACAGTAAAGATTTCTTTCACGCCAATTCTGGCGCCTATGCCTAGAGGAATTCTTTCCACAATCACCGCTCGTTTATCGGTGAACATGGACACAGAAAAAGTTCACTCTCTCTTTAGTAATTTTTATAAGAATGATTACTTCGTTGATGTATTACCTATTGGTCAAATGCCCAAAACAGGATCATTAACGGGATCCAATAAAATCCAAATGCAGGTTGCTGTAGATGAACATACTCATCGTTTGGTTATCAGTGTTGCTATTGATAATTTGGGTAAAGGAGCAGCGAGCCAAGCCATACAAAATGCAAATCTCATGTGTGGATTCCACGAAGGCGCAGGATTATCAACGGATGGATTAGGCGCGTGAAATTGCCACAGGGGTTTGTTGGAGCAGCTACAGCCGCGGGATTAAAGAGTACGGGGGCTAAGGATTTAACTTTAATCGTTAATCAAGGTCCTAAGAATTGGGCGTCTGCGGTATTTACCACCAATCAAGTAATTGCTGCTCCCGTTATATGGAGCAAGGAAGTTATCAAGGGGTCTGCAGTTCGTGCGGTTGTTCTTAATTCAGGTGGAGCAAATGCATGCACCGGTCCACAAGGTTTTCAAGATACACATAAAAGTGCAGAGCATGTAGCTTCACTTCTCAATCATTCTTCTTCTGAAATTTTTGTCTGCTCAACTGGAATGATCGGTGAGTTTTTACCGATGGATAAAGTTCTAGA
>JAPOHK010000107.1 GCA_029979485.1 Candidatus Planktophila limnetica | reverse complement strand
GGCAGCAAGCGAAATTTTCGACATTCTCGATCAGAATGTAAATTTGCCTCAAGGTTCAATTACACCGCCGCCAAATATCAAAGCGCTAGCGTGGACAGACATTGAAATTGAATACCCTAACCGGATCACACAGCGAATTTCTGCATACGAGATTCGATCTGGGGAACTTACTGTTATAGCTGGTCCTTCAGGTTCTGGTAAGACAACGCTAATTAACACCTTACTTTCTCTCGTGACTCCATCGACTGGTGTTATCACTCTCCATCACGAAAATGGACATTTCAATCTGCAAGAAATTAATCGTGAGCAATGGCTCCGTTCCATTGCATGGGTCTCACAAGATCCACAATTTCCACCTGGGCTGATATCCCAATCATTACGCGAAATTGCCGAAGACAATAAGCAAGAAATAGTTGCCGAAGCACTTCGCATTACGGGCTTACATGATTCCATACTTGAAAAATCACTTACAGATAACAACAACGGGATTTCACTGGGACAACTCAGGAGATTAGCAATTGTTCGCGCACTCATTTCGCAACGCTCCATCATTGTTATGGACGAACCCACTGCATCACTTGATCAAGAAAGCGAACTATCAATCGCGAAACATCTACAAGACTTTGCCCATAAAGGAAATATCGTTCTGGTGGTATCCCACTCACCGGAGTTGATCTCGCTAGCAGACCACGTCATCGATCTAAACAAAAACCAAAGTAACAATCCAAATAAAGTGGCTTCTCAATGAGTAAACGTCTGCTCTTAAGTTCTCTCCTCGGTGGTCTCTCTTTGACTATGGCTGTCGGATTGCTTGGAAGTAGCGCCTGGCTTATTGCTATGGCTTCAACCCAACCACCAATACTTGTTCTTGAAGTGGCAATCGTTTCAGTTCGTTTCTTTGGGCTATCTCGAGGTGTATTCCGTTATGGCGAGCGCGTAATGAGCCATGATGCAATTCTTCGAAATCAAACTCAATTACAAACGCATCTCTATCGTGGTTTGGAGCGTGCAGTTCCTTTGAAGGAACGAACGGGTTCATCTTTTTTCGCAGGAATAATTCGTGATGTTGAAATCACGCAAGATCGCTGGTTACGAATCTATATTCCATGGATTTCTGCAGCAATCTCAGGATTGGCTGGCATATGTGCAATCTATTTTCTTTCGCCACGTGCTGGGACACTGATAGGTACATTGTTCATCGCTTCACTCATAGGAATCCCCATGTTAACTCGACGCCTATCGCTTCATGCATCAAATGTTTCTTATGTAGACGAAACCGAAATAGTCTCGCAAATATCGAATATTTCACGGGGATTTCTCGAGGCAAAAATTTATGGATATTCAGTTTCACTACAACAGAAACTACGTCAGACCGACATCGCGCTCGCACGTAAAGAGAGCATCCTGGATTTAGGAAGTGGCATTGGAGTAGCTCTCAATATTCTTGCAACGAGCGGTGCTGTAATCATTGGACTTGCTACGGCTATTCACAATGTTTCTCAAGGTGAACTTGGTGCTGTAAATATTGCGACTCTAACTCTTCTGCCGTTAATGATATTCGATGGCATTTCAACTCTTCCATCTGCATTTACATTAATTGGAAGAATTGAGTCAGCTCAAAAAAATATTGAGGGTTTGGCACATCAGACACCGATCTCTCTCGGTACGAAGATTCCTGAAACGTTTGAGATATCTCTAAACAACGTAAGAGCTCAGTGGGGCGGCGAAAGCCTCAATCATCAGCCAATCACTGCCTTAATTGAGCCTGGCACGCCGCTCCTCATTTCAGGTGAGAGCGGTATCGGAAAGAGCAGTCTTGCACTAGCAATCATTGGACTCATTCCATATGAAGGAACAATTCTCATTGGTGGCGAGAACAATTCTCACCTCGCCTGTTCTGAATTTGCCACACTTTCTCTTCAAAGTGATCATATTTTTAACTCGTCAATTAAAGAAAATATACGAATAGGTAATCCAAACATCACTGATCAAGAATTGGAGTCAATTCTCAAAATTGTTGAACTAGATCATGTGATTTCACATCTTCCGTCTGGTGTGGACTCGGTAATCGGAACTTATGGAACACAACTATCGGGAGGCGAAAAGCAACGAATTCGACTTGCTCGAGCTTTGGTCCGTAACACTCCCATTTATATTCTTGATGAACCATTTGAATTCTTAGAAATGGACCAAGCGCAAAGGATTTCTAAGAAAGTATTTGAGCGTTTAAGTAAAAATACCCTGATTGTTATTTCACACGATCAACTCACGATACCTAACGTATTACGCATAAATCTCAGGGGTTGAATTAATAATTTACGCTGGTAGACTCGCCCAGTAACACAAACCCGCTAGGAGCGTGCACTACAAACTTCGGTTCGAAACTAGAACCACCTTTGGCTGTACAACACATCAATGAAAACCCAAACGCATCATGCGCAAACTTTTCGCGCGACTTATGGACCAGGCAAACCGATTTCCCGCGCCGTAATTCAAAGCAAGTTACAAGAACAGTGGGAGTTATATAAAAAAGTAAATGCTAATTCTGGAAAAGAGAACCAGAAAGCGCTCGAATCAATACCGCTTGGAGTCCACTCCTCATTTCAATCATGGGAGCCATACCCAGTCTCTATCGCATCTGCTGAAGGCGCGTGGATGATCAATGTTGATGGCCGGAAAATGCTTGATTTATCTATGGGTTTTGGCGCAATGTTGGTTGGTCATCTCAACCCTGATGTTGTCGCCGAACTAAAAGCCACTTTAGATATTGGAACTCTCTATACAAATCCTTCTCCGACTTCGCGCGATGCTGCAGAGCGAGTATGTAAACGCTTTGGTATTGATCAGGTTCGATTCACAAACTCTGGAACTGAAGCGACGTTGTATGCAATTCGAACAGCTCGCGCAGCTTCAGGTAAAGATGGCATTGTAAAAATTGAAGGTGGCTACCATGGCAGTGGAGATTCGCTTATGGTCTCGACAAAACCACCACTAGATAAAATTGGTTCTGCGGACGATCCGATTCCATATGTTCCTGCTTCTGCGGTAGCAGGTGAAGTTCATGTTGTTCCTTATAACAACGCAGATGCCTTGGAAAGAGTTTTCAAAAAACATGCCAAGACCATCGCGTGCTTCATCCTTGAGCCAGTTCTAGAAAATATCGGAATTGTTGTTCCTGACGAAGGTTACTTAGAGCGAGTGCGTGAACTCTGTGACGAATACGGAATTATTTTAATTTTCGATGAGGTTAAGACCGGACTCACTGCTGGACCACAAGGCGCTGCACAACGTTTAGGTGTAAAACCAGATCTCATCTGTTTAGCAAAATCAATTGGTGGTGGAGTTCCACTCGCAGCATTCGGCGGTAAGAACCAATATATGAACGCAGTTTCTGATGGACGAATGGCACATCTTGGAACATTTAACGGAAATGCGTTAGCGATGGCTGCAGTTCGCGCAGTAGATCGGATCGCAACTCCTGAAAAACTCGCAGAATGTGAAGCTTTCAATCATCAAGCGCTGAACAGAATTGGCGAAATTATTGGCGAATTCGAGCTTCCTGCTCACTCTGTTGGTTTCGGTGTTAAAGGGTGCACAACTTGGTCGGCAGAACCAGTCCGAAATTACCGAGATTACAAAGCTACAGATTTTGACATCGCTGAACTTTCATTCCTTTGGTCAATCAACCACAACATCATGACTCCGCCTGGGTTAGATGAACAGTGGCTTATTAGTTTTGCGCACGGCCAAAAGGAAATAGATTTCCAGGTCGAAGATTTCCGAAACTTTGCTAAGTACGTTCGTTCTTAAGAACGAATTTCTTATACGTTAGTTGGGAAACCTAAATTAAGTCCACCGTGG
>JAPOHK010000119.1 GCA_029979485.1 Candidatus Planktophila limnetica | reverse complement strand
TTGATACATGACGATGCTTGCTGCCGCAGAAAGATTGAGGCTTTCGGCATTGCCCGGCATCGGAATTTTCACGGAAAGAATTGAGTTCTTCGAATCAGAAATTTCTTGCGCAGTATTCAAACCCCTAGCTTCATTGCAAAAAATTGCAACAATGGAACGATTAGCTTGAACCGTTGAGATAGGTTGACCTGCGGATGCATCCAGTGCAATAAATTGATAATCCCAATTAATTATTTCCTTTAAAGATACGCCTTGAAATACAGGTATGTGCCATAAAGATCCGACTGTACTGCGAACAACTTTTGGTGAGTAAATATCTACGCTATTTGGCGAAATCAAAACCGCGTCGAATCCAAAAGCATCCGCTGACCGGATGATTGTTCCTGCATTACCCGGGTCTTGAATTTCACTGAGATAAATAAACTTGCTAACGGATGATGAAAGCACTGGAAATGTTCGTTGAGGGATTTTGCAAACAGCGATTAAACCCTGCGGTGTAACAGTGTCTGACATCGCCCGTGCAACATCATCAGAGATACTCAATATTTCGCAAGAAGCTTGATTGATGACATCTGAGTATTTTTCAAAAGCTGAATTCGTAATATAGATGGTCTGTAACTGAGGTCCAGATTCAGAGTGCAATGCCTCTTTTATGCATTGAATGCCCTCGGCAATAAATGAACCGGATTCGTTTCGTTCTTTTGCACCCCTAGAACTGATAAGAGCCTTAACTCTGCCGACGTGCGGGGAATTAAGGCTCTCGATCATAAGTTCTGTTTATGCAGATGCAAGACTCTTACGAGCCACATCTACAAGTGCTTTGAAAGTTGCTGGATCATTCGTTGCTAATTCAGAAAGAATTCGACGATCGATTTCAACTCCAGCACTCTTTAAACCTTGGATAAGCCGGTTATAGGTAAGTCCGTTTTCACGACTTGCAGCATTAATTCGCTGAATCCATAGCTGACGGAAATCACCCTTTTTATCTTTACGGTCATTGAATGCATAAACCATTGAGTGCGTAACTTGCTCTTTAGCCTTTGTGAAAAGACGTGAACGCTGTCCGCGGTAACCGCTGGCACGTTCTAGAGTTGTGCGACGCTTCTTAGCTGCGTGAACACCACGTTTTACTCTTGCCATTTAATTCACGCTCCTTACTTCAAACCAAGCATGCGCTTGGCTGTAAATGTAGTTGATGGTTTTGCTGCTGACTCAGTGCTCAAGCGACGTGTAACACGTGAGGACTTGTGCTCAAGGAGGTGGCGCTTACCAGCACGTTCGTGCATAACTTTTCCAGTTCCTGTGATGCGAAAAGTTTTCTTCGCTCCACTGTGTGTTTTCATCTTTGGCATTGTGCTCTCCTTAGTTCGGTTTCTCTTTACGCTTCTTCCGCTGCAGCTGCTTGCTCTTTAGCCTTGCGCGCTGCGCGTTGTTCGGCTACTGCTTCGGTCTTCTTCTTGGTCGGTCCTAATACCATTGTCATGTTTCGTCCCTCTTGCTTAGGGGCGAACTCTACAAACGCAAAAGGTGCTACATCTTCTGCAAGACGTTGCAACAATTTGAAACCAAGTTCTGGCCTCGTCTGCTCTCTTCCGCGGAACTGCATCGTTACCTTTACCTTGTCGCCACCTTTAAGGAATTTCTCGATATGAGCACGTTTGGTCTCATAATCGTGATTTTCAATCTTTGGTCGCATGCGCACTTCCTTGACCACAATGTGGGTTTGGTTCTGTCGCGCTTCCCGAGCTTTTTGTGCAATCTCGTACTTGTATTTTCCGAAATCCATAATTTTGCAAACGGGCGGATTAGCATCTGGTGCAATCTCGACTAAATCGAGACCAACTTCATCTGCCATCTTTAGCGCTGTATCGATATCCACAACTCCAACTTGATCACCGGCGTAACCGATGAGTCGAATTTGAGGTGTGCGAATTCGATCGTTAATGCGCGGTTCAGTGCTGATTTGAGCTCCTTTGGGTTGATCGCGATTCGTATGCTTTTGGTGTTGCAAGCACTACAAGAAAACACCGCAAGGAGAATTGGAATAAACCAATTCATAACCCTGACAAACCATCTCGCCGTAGCGATGAAGGTGGGAGCGGTACTCCTCTTGCAGTAACTTTGCAGCCACTGGTCTGGGGTGAAGATTACCCGAGAGGGGTGGAAAGTGGAAATTTACGCTCAGGCGCCCATCGCGTGAACGCCACCATCAACGTGGATAATCTCCCCTGTGGTTTTGCTAAACCAATCCGATAAAAGAGCTACTGCGCCTTTAGCAGCGGGTACTGGATCATTTACATCCCATTGAAGAGGTGCTCGCTCATTCCAAACTTTTTCAAATTCATCAAAACCAGGTATTGATTTAGCTGCCATGGTGCGAATTGGACCAGCGGCTACGATATTTACACGGATATTTTTTGGACCTAAATCGCGTGCTAAATATCGAGAAGTTGATTCGAGAGCTGCTTTAGCCACTCCCATCCAATCGTATTTTGGCCAAGCAACTGTTGCATCAAAATCCAAACCTACGATCGAAGCACTCTCCTTAAACAATGGAACACACGCCATAGATAATGACTTTAAAGAATAGGCAGAAACATGCATAGCAGTGGCAACATCTTCCCAAGATGTATTTAAAAAGTTCCCACCTAGTGCAGCTTCTGGAGCGAAACCTATTGAGTGAACTACTCCATCTAAGTGCGGAACGTGTTCGCGAACTCGTAATTCAAGAGAATCTAAATCAGATTGATTTGTAACGTCTAATTCAATTACGGGCGCAGAAGATGGAAGGCGTCCGGAAATTCGTGTTGTCAAACTAAGTACTCGGCCATAGGAAGAAAGCAGGACAGTTGCTCCTTCTTCCTGAGCTAAACGAGCGATATGAAATGCGATTGACGCATCCGTTAATACTCCAGTAACTAAAATATTCTTACCTTGTAATAAACCCATTTAGTGCCCCATTCCTAAACCGCCATCTACAGGTATTACCGCACCAGTTATGTATGCAGCTTTCTCCGAAGCTATAAACGAAACAACATCTGCAATTTCCGCAACATTGGAAAAACGAGCCAAAGGTATTGATTCTGCAATTTCATCTCGTCGTTTCAGATCTAAATTTGCTGTCATATCCGTTTCTACAAATCCGGGAGCAACTACATTGGCTGTGATTCCTCGGCTACCCAACT
>JAPOHK010000099.1 GCA_029979485.1 Candidatus Planktophila limnetica | reverse complement strand
TCTCCATCGACTAAGAGAATTACGGATTGCAGGACGTCTACGCAATCATTGTGATCAATATTGCTCATGATGCATCCTCCCCATCCTCATCTTTGGTGGACTTTGTGGAGTAACCGAGCTCTTTTGCGTACTCAGTTAACTTCTCGCGCAACTGCTTGCGACCACGGTGCAATCGAGACATCACAGTTCCAGTTGGAACGCCTACGATCTCTGAAATTTCCTTGTATGAAAAGCCTTCAACATCGGCTAAATAAACAGCGATACGAAACTCTTCCGGAATCTCCTGAAGCGCGCGCTTGATATCGCTATCTGGAAGATTTTCTAACGCTTCTACCTCTGCAGATTTTCCAAGATCACTTGTATGTGATGCTGCGTCCGCTAATTGCCAATCTTCTACTTCACCGGCGCTAAGTTGAGGGCGACGTTGATCTTTTCTATAAGTATTAATAAAAGTTGTGGTTAGAACGCGATAGAGCCACGCCTTTAAATTAGTTCCGGGCTCAAATTGATGGAAAGAAGTAAATGCTTTTAAATAAGTATCTTGTACTAAATCTCGTGCATCATCAGGATTTCGTGTGTAACGAAGCGCCGCTGCATATAACTGATCTGTGAATGCAAGAGCATCGCGCTCGAACCGATTGGTGCGATCGGCTGCGCTCTCTTTAACTAAATCAGTAGATGACATCGCCGTAAGGCTATCGCTTTGTGGTGCTCACGCGCATGGCGAAGCGCGCACTGGCGCTAGAAGAGAGTGTCGGGTTCGCCCAAAGTAATTGGCTCAATTAAACGGGGGGAGTTATTGCGAACCAGGTTTACTTCGGAAGAAACTGGACGAGCAACTAAACCGTCATCTGGCTGCGGGTTATCCATGAGAGAAATCAAAAGCTCGACATCGTGTTGGCTCGGATCAAGCCATGCATCCCATCGATCGCGCGGCATCATTACTGGCATGCGACTATGAATCGTCGCTAATTCTCCAACTGCTTCTCGCGTAATGATTGCAGCGCTTTGAATGATTTCGCCTTCCATGCTTTTCCAAGTTGACCATATTCCTGCAATCGGAAGTGAACGAGTTTTAGAAGATGAAATATAAAAGGGTTGCTTGGGTGAGTATTTCCCAAGTGCGGTTGCCCATTCGTAATAACCATCTGCTGGCACTAAACATCTCTGTGTTCTGAATGCATTTCGAAATGTTGGCTTTTCGTGAATGGATTCAGAGCGCGCATTTATTGCATGTGATTGTGAAGCGCGTGCTTCTGATTCACTTTGATGCCAATGAGCCATGATTCCCCACGATGCAATTGATAACTCTTTTTGTTCTGCAATTGTTTGGGATGCGCGAACAATGTAAATCGGATTAGTCGGTGCGATATTCCAAGTTGATGGCAACTCTTCGGCAGGGGTCTGCACACCAATGCCGAACTCTTCTGCCAGTTCGGAGGTGTTGAGCGATTGCGCATAACGGCCGCACATAGAGATACAGGTTATCGGTAGACTCATGCATATGTCTGATTCACAAAAGGATAATTCGCATACCGCCAATGGTGCGATGTGGCCTGCGCCTTTTCGTGGATCAAAACCAGTCAATGCTCGAGTCGTAATCCCTGGTTCTAAATCAGTAACCAACCGCGCATTAATCCTTGCAGCTCAAGCAAAGTCGCCATCTATTTTGCGTAGACCACTTGTTTCTCGCGATAGCGAATTAATGGTCGCAGGACTTCGCCAACTTGGCATTGATGTGCAAGAGATAGAAGTTGAGAGTGCTGCTAAGTCAACAAAGGAAATGGCGTGGAAGATTACGCCAGCACCATTAAAGGGTCCTGCTGCAATTGATGTTGGTAATGCAGGAACAGTTATGCGCTTTTTACCGCCACTTGCAGCACTTGCACAAGGCGCAATCTCATTCGATGGAGATCCGCGTTCTCATGAACGCCCACTCGGTCCGGTGATTAAAGCGCTAGAAGAACTCGGAATATCAATTGATCACGGTAGTCGTTATAGCTTGCCACTTTCATTAGTTGGAACTGGAAAAATTCCTGGTGGCGAAATTGATATTGATGCAAGTGCATCTAGCCAATTTCTCTCAGCACTCTTATTAATTGGACCAAGCACGGTTAATGGAATCACCGCTCGCCACGTCGGTGGCGAATTACCATCGATGCCACACATTGAAATGACTGTTGAAATGCTCCGCGATTTCGGTGCAACTGTTCATGTCGATGCAGCTAAGAAAACTTGGCGCGTTGAACCAGGTGACTTACATGGCAAAGAGATGGTAATTGAACCAGATTTATCTAATGCCGCTCCTTTCTTATCTATTGCAATGGTCTGCGGTGGTTCTATAACAATTGCCGACTGGCCGCAGAAAACAACACAACCAGGTGACCAATTGCGAACACTGCTTCGCGATATGGGTGCACAGATTTCACTCAACGCAGATGGCTTAACACTGACTGCAAATTCAGAAAAGTCCGCTCTTCGTGATGCACCAAAGATTGTTGGAATAGATGTTGATTTGCATGATGTTGGTGAACTAACGCCATCTATTGCAGCGTTGGCAGCTCTCGCCGATTCACCTTCACACCTGCGCGGTATTGCGCATCTTCGCTTACATGAAACAGATCGTCTTGCTGCATTGACTCGTGAAATTAATTCAATCGGTGGAAAAGTTACAGAAGAGCACAGCGCACTTCACTTTGAACCATCAGCACTTGGCGCCGGTATTTTCCACACATATGAAGATCATCGACTTGCTACAGCAGGTGCGGTAATTGGTTTAGTAACACCAGGAATTGAAGTTGAAAACATTGCAACAACGCGTAAAACTCTCACTGACTTTCCTGGACTCTGGAAGAGCTTGGTCGAGTAAGGAGCAGAGCGCTCACTTGATCCGTGAATTATTGGAAATGGTAAAGCCAAGTAGTTTCGTGCGAGAATTGCACCAATGAGCAAACGCGTTTATGACGAAAGCGATGCACGAATTCGCCCTGCACGAAGCACTCGTCCGCGTACTAAAGATCGCCCTTCCCATGATGATGCAATTAGAGCTCTTGTAACAACTGTTGATCGCGGACGCACCACGTGTATTACGGAAGAACGTTTAATTGTTACGGCAATGAAGTCCCGCGAATTAGGACCAAAGTCTGTGGTCGTTGGCGACATCGTAAGTTTGGTTGGTGATGTAACCGGAAACGAAGGAACACTCGCACGTATTGTTGCAGTTAATCCACGTAGAAACTCGTTAAGCAGAACAGTTGATGATGCGGCAAAGATTGAGCGAACTATTGTTGCAAACATTGATTATTTAGTAATTGTTGCGGCGACCACTAATCCAGAACCACGTCGTGGACTTATTGATAGATTCTTAGTCTGTGCATTTCACGAGGGAATCTCACCGGTACTTTTAATTACAAAAACAGATTTAGCACCACTACCCGATTTCATTGAAGAGTACCGAGATCTTGGTGTTCAAATCGTTACAACATCAAGCAAAACTTCAGATCGCGCTGCAGATGTTGCAAAGATTCACGCACTGCTCGCAGGCAAGACTTCAGTATTAGTTGGCCACTCAGGCGTTGGTAAATCAACGCTGATTAATGATTTAGTGCCACATGCTGGAAGAATCACTGGAGACGTAAACGATGTAACCGGCCGTGGTCGCCACACATCTTCAAGTGCAATCGCACTTCCGCTTTCTCCTGATTTAGATCCTGCAGGTGGTTGGGCAATTGATACACCTGGTATTCGTGCATTTGGTTTGGCGCATTTAGATCCAAATAAAATCATTGCATCTTTTAGTGATTTATCTGAAGTCGCAGCAACTTGCATGCCACGTTGTTCACATAGCGAAGAGAGTTGCCGACTTAACGAATGGGCGGCGCCAAATGGCACAGTCGATGTTGCTCGTACAAGACGGTTACAGAGTTTGCGATCACTCCTTGAAATCAAGGACTTTGATGCATCAATTGCCGAATAAACACCTGTATCGGACTGCGTTGTAGACTGACGAGGTGATGGCTACTACTTATTCGCGCGAAGCTGATGTGGCGCTGGCGCTGAAAATGGCTGATG
>JAPOHK010000151.1 GCA_029979485.1 Candidatus Planktophila limnetica | reverse complement strand
TCCAGCAATAACAAAGCCAAGGTTAATAACTATCAGCGCAATCAATGGGTGTGATTCTGACAGTGGCACCGCGATTGCAATGCTTGCACCCCAACCAAGTGCGCCGTAATAACCACAGATTCGGACTAAACGTGCGGGACCGAAGTGATCAAGTGCTTTATCTCCAAGAAAGCGTGCCGTAATCATTGCCAGTGCAAATGATGCATACGCACTTGCATTGACACCTTTTCCGATGCCCATGTCATCTCGCAGTAATAATGCGCCCCAATCACTTGCAGAACCCTCTGCGATAAGAGCGGCGAGTAATCCAAAACCAATAAACCACAATGGCAATACAGATTTACCAAAGAGTGGAATTTTCGCCGATGTCTCTTCATCACCTTTATGTCCATCTAAATCTTGTGGAAGCAACCTATTAACACTTGGAATAAAAGCCACGATACATAGAGCCGCAACGGTAGCTAAATTCAATTGAGGAGAAATCACGCGAGCAATTGATCCTCCTAAAACTGTTGTGGAGAAGGCACCAACACTCCACATAGCGTGGAATGAGGACATGCTTCGAGCGTTGAGAATTTTTTCAACTGCCACTGCTTGGGTGTTAAGGGCAACGTCTGTGCTTGAATAACCAAAACCCATCAAAAACAGAGCACACGCCAAGACAACTGGTTTGGTTGAAAATCCAATTGCGCACAGCCCAGCTGGCAACATGGTCGTTGAAACATAAAGAACTCTGCGCGAGCCGAAGGTGTGCACCAAACGTCCTGCCAATTGCGCGCCAACGATTGAACCAAGAGAACTAGCTAGAAGAACTAAACCAAATTGAGCATTACTTAATCCATTGGCATCTTTGATTTCAGGAATTCGTGCAACCCACCCCATGGATGCAATACCCATAATTGCGAAACTGGCCCATAGTGCTCTTTTGGATTGCTCTGCAATCTCAATAGGCGTGGAAGTTTTCATTGGGCAACCCTACTATTCTTACTCTCATGACGATGAAGAGAGTATTCATTGCACTCTGCGCAATAGCACTTTCATCAAATTCTCTTGCGCACGGATCTGAACCACTTTCGCAAGACACTCGAATGACCTTGGTAAAAACACTCTCGGGAAACTTAAGCCCTAAATCTGTTTTATCTTCGGGTAACGGACTCATCAGTGCTCATAACATGATGTACAACCACACGGTCTCTATTTTTGACTCTAAAACAATGGAGTTGGTCTCTACCGTAAAAGATAGTGTGGATCTCAAATCTTTTGGATTTTCCAAGTACAGCGGTAACTATCGCGGAGCCCCGGTTGAAGGGGCATTTTCACCAGATGGTAAGTACTTGTATTTCACAAACTATGCGATGTACGGAAAAGGTTTCAATAAAGAAGGCCACGATAAATGTTCGCCATCATCAGGTTATGACACAAGTTTTCTATCTCGCATTGATCTACAGACATACTCAATTGATGCTGTGTATCCAGTCGGCTCAGTTCCTAAAGTTGTAAAAGTAACGCCAGATAATAAATATGTTCTAGTGTCTAATTGGTGTTCTTATACCGTCTCAGTTATTTCAGTAGCCGAACAAAAGGTCATAAAGTCAATCAAAATTGGTCGCTACCCACGTGGCATCGTTGTCACTAATGACAGCGCATTTGCCTACGTTGCAGAAATGGGCGGCAATAGATTGCACAAAATAGACCTGACAACATTTGAGCAGACCTATATTCCAATCGGTTCTAATCCTCGTGCACTCGTACTCTCCCCAGACAACAAAGTTTTATACGCAACCTTGAATCTTTCAGGACAAATCGCGGCGTGGGATTTAGTTGTAAATAGATCTTTAGGAAAAGCAAAGATTGGGCAAGCTGCTAGAAGCCTAGATATTTCATCCGATGGCACGGCGCTCTTTGCCACTAACTTCAAAAGCGGAACAGTTTCGAAGGTTCGAACTTCAGATCTAAAGGTTTTACAAACCATCAAGGTCTGCTCAGAACCAATTGGTATTTCTTATGACGCTCCTACTGCTCGCACATGGGTGGCTTGCTATAAAGGCTCGGTCAAAGTTTTCGATAATCAATAATTAGATGCTCTAAAGTTCTGCCATGTCCGCAATCTTTGAAAACTCTTCCGTACAGCGAGTTCAAGGGCTGATGAAAGAACTAGGGATGAAGGGTGAAATCACAGCGCTTGCCGATAGCGCTAGAACTGCCAAAGAAGCAGCGGACGCACTCGGAATCGAAGTTGGACAAGTCGCCTCATCAATCGTTTTTAAATTAGATGATGAATCACCTCTTCTAGTAATTACCAGCGGACGTCACAAAGTTGATACAGATCTTGTTGCAAAGAATTTGAATCAAAGTAAGTTACACAGAGTC
>JAPOHK010000118.1 GCA_029979485.1 Candidatus Planktophila limnetica | reverse complement strand
CTGGAGTTCTTCCAAGGAAGCGCTATGTGCGATTTATGGCAAAGAAAGAAATTTTCAACAACAAATTAGCTGGTCCATTAATGCGCGGAATGCATCACATCAGTGTTGACCGAGGCAATGGTTCTGCTTCTTTTGTTGCAGCACTACGTGCGTTACGCGAAGGAGAAATAATTGGAATTTTTCCTGAAGGAACAATCTCAACGAGTTTTGAAATCAAAGGTCTAAAATCTGGCGCTGTACGTTTAGCCATGGCAGCTGGCGTACCGGTAATTCCTACAATCGTGTGGGGAAGCCAGCGCATATGGACTAAAGGTGTTAAGAAAAACTTAACGAGACAGAGCGTTCCAATTACAGTTGCATTTGGCCAACCACTTTATTTTGCGAAGGATTGCGATGTTGAGGCGGGCGAAAAGCAGTTACGTGAAGTGATGATCTCTAGCCTTCATAAAGTTCAAGAAGAGTATCCAGATAGCCATCAAGGTCAGCGTTGGGCACCTGTTCGCCTTGGAGGTACAGCCCCTGCCCCACTAAACTTATGAGCATGTTCAAGCGAAATAAGAAAAGTAAAGAAGCGGCAATCAAACCTCGTCGTTTTCAAACCTTTAGAGATGCTTACTCAGTAACCAAAAACGTTAAACCGTGGATTGCCTATGCACTCATCGGCGTATTTCTAGTTGCCTGGGCAATTGGAATAGGAATTGGTTTTGCTATTGGTCACCCGATTTACTTGGGTTTTGTTTCGCTTCCTGTAGCACTCCTTGCTGCAATGTTTTTCTTCACCCGACAAGCTTCAACCGCTGCATACTCATCAATTGAAGGTCAGATTGGTGCAGGAGCATCTGTCTTGATGGCAATCCGCAAAGGTTGGACAACAACTCCTGCAGTAGCTGTTGCGCGTAATCAAGACATGGTTCACAGAAGCGTTGGCCGAGCAGGAATTGTTTTGGTTGGCGAAGGATCACAAGGCGTCAAGCAAATGCTTGCTGAAGAACGTCGCAAGAGTGAGCGCTTTGCTCCCGGCGTGCCAATTACTGAGGTAATTGTTGGAGACCAGCAAGGTCAAGTTTCTATTCGCAAATTACAAAAACATCTAGCCAAACTTCCAAAGAAATTATCTGCACATCAAATGCGCGAAGTACGTGCGCGATTGAAAGCAGTTGGCGGTATGTCCATGCCAATTCCAAAGGGACCGCTGCCAAAAGGCGTACGAATTCGCTAGTTTGTAAGAACTATTTTGGTTTTGCTCAAACGTTCGTGGATTCCTCGGCCGTTTTCATCATAAGTTATTGCCGTAATAACAATGACCATCAGCACACTTCGAATTAGCGCCTGGAGAAGTGTTGGACGAGCGCCATCTTGGAAATTCACGATTCTCATTCGAAATATTCTGTGACCCGCAGATGCTCCTTGTAAGGTAACAAGCAGAAAATACTGTGAGAAAAACAGGAGCAAAGCAGGAACGCCGGCGTGAGAAGTGCGCTCTAAGAAAGTACCGGGTCCGCTGAAAAAGACGGAGGCAATCAGGTAGCTAGATAACCAATCCACGCTTATGGCGGCGAAACGTCTGCCTAAACTCACCTCAGAATGCATGCCCTAAGCCTAGTCGGCGCCTGAAAACCCGCAATTTACTTAACACAGATGTAACACGTGGGTTATGCCATTTTCACGGATAACTCGTAGCCTTTGCACATGCGCCCTCGATGAAGCGGTGCGCAACTTTTGAAATATCATCAACTGGGAGAAAAATGTTTAAGAACTCTGCAGAAATTTTTGCATTCATCAAAAAGGAAGACGTCAAACTTATTGATGTTCGATTTATTGACCTTCCTGGAATTCAACATCACTTCAATGTTCCTGTTGAATCCTTCGACGAAGCTGTGTTTACAGATGGCCTTATGTTCGATGGTTCATCTATCCGTGGCTTCCAAGCAATTCACGAATCAGATATGAAGTTGCTGCCAGTGCCTGGTTCAGCATTTATCGATCCGTTCCGTAAAGAAAAAACTCTTGTAATTTTGTTTAGCGTTCACAATCCAGTTGATAACTCACCTTATAGTCGCGATCCTCGTGGCGTTGTTGGCAAAGCTGTCGAATACTTGAAGTCAACAGGAATTGCAGATACTGCATTCTTTGCACCAGAAGCTGAGTTCTACGTCTTTGATGCTGTTCGCTTTAAGACCGATATGCATGAGTCGTATCACCACATTGATTCATACGAAGGCGCATGGAATACCGGCGCTGAATACGATGCAGATGGAACTCCTAATCGCGGTTATCGCACACGTATCAAAGGTGGTTATTTCCCAGTGTCACCAACTGATCAGTTTGCAGACCTTCGCGATGAAATGGTTATGAATCTTGGAAAAGTTGGTTTATTGGTTGAACGCGCTCACCATGAAGTTGGTACTGCAGGCCAAATGGAAATTAACTACCGCTTCAGCGACATTCTCAACGCGGGAGATGATGTTATGAAGTTTAAATACATCATCAAGAACACCGCTTGGGAAAATGGCAAGACTGCGACATTTATGCCAAAACCACTCTATGGCGATAATGGTTCAGGAATGCACGTTCACCAATCACTTTGGAAAGATGGCAAGCCACTATTCTTCGCAGCCGGAAATTACGGTGATCTTTCAGATATCGCACGTTGGTACATCGGTGGCTTGTTAAAGCACGCACCATCATTGCTTGCATTTACAAACCCAACCGTTAACTCTTACCACCGCTTAGTTCCTGGTTATGAAGCACCTGTAAACCTTGTTTACTCTGCCCGTAACCGTTCCGCATGTATTCGTATTCCAATCACGGGTTCGAATCCAAAGGCTAAGCGCATCGAATTCCGTTGCCCAGATCCATCATCAAATCCATACCTTGCATTCGCTGCTATGTTGATGGCAGGACTCGATGGAATTCAAAACAAAATCGAACCACCAAAGCCAGTCGATAAGGATCTCTACGAACTAGAAGGTGCAGAAGCTGCAGCAATCCCTCAGGTTCCTGGTTCACTCGAAGCAGTACTCAACAATCTTGAAGAAGATCATGAGTTCTTGCTTAAAGGTGGTGTGTTTACGAAAGATCTCATCGATACGTGGATTGCGTTCAAACGCACACAAGAAGTTGATTATGTTCGCTTGCGTCCACACCCAGCAGAGTTCGAGCTTTACTTCGATCTCTAAGAAAATCTCTTCCGTAAAGCCCCGCCTCTTATGTGGCGGGGCTTTGCTATTGTTCACAACATGAATCGCTTGGCAAATTTTTTTACGAGATTCATTAGAACAGAAAGTTCTAGTGGAATCGCCCTAGT
>JAPOHK010000022.1 GCA_029979485.1 Candidatus Planktophila limnetica | reverse complement strand
AGCGGTTATCTCGGACCGATATTCCATTTGGCACAATGACAACTCCTGAACAATTAGCCGAGGCTGCTATTTATTGGTTGGGTGATGAATCAAAGCCATTTACTGGCGCTGTTGTCGAGCTCGAACAATTTTCCATTATTGGTCGCAACCCAGAAAAACTTTAAATGACAACCACACCTCAAATTGCAGCATTTCCCAAAGGTTGGATCAAAGATTTAGTAGCACCAGACGGTTTATCTATCTACGAATGGATAGATATGGCAGGTGCTATGGAGATTCCTGGTCTTGAAATGTATAACAATTTCCGAGACTTTAAGGATCCTGCACATTGGCCCAAGATTAGAAAGTATGTAGAAAGCGCTGGGATGCAGATTCCCATGATGTGCTGTTCTCCTGATTTCACGATTCCAGATCCAGAGCTTCGCCAAAAACAAGTTGAACACGAGATACATTCAATTCGAATGTCAGCAGAACTGGGCGCAAAACTATGTCGCGTACTTTCAGGCCAGCGCCGCAAAGATATTACTCGTGAGCAAGGTATGGGATACGTAGTTGAATCAATTGAAAAGTGTTTAGTAGAAGCTGAAAAAGTTGGCGTTACGCTGGTCATTGAAAATCATTACAAAGATGATTTTTGGACTGAACCATAATTTGCCCAAATGATGGATGTCTTTGTGGATTTAGTCAGCAGAATTGATTCGCCGATTTTTGGAGTGCAATTTGATCCTTCAAATGCAATTGCTGCCGGAGAAGATCCGCTGGAATTGCTAGAGAAAGTAAAGCATCGCGTCATTTCTATGGGTGCATCTGATAGATATCTTGCCAACGGAACGATTGAAGATTTGCGCGCTCAAGAAGGTGGCACAGCAGGTTACGTTTCATTCTTTAAACACGGTGTCATCGGAAAAGGGCTTAACGATTACGATGCAATATTTACAACTCTGAAAGGTGTTGGCTTTTCGGGTTGGGTATCTATCGAAGACGGTGTTGATGGCATGGAGCAGATGATTGAGAGCGCCAACTTCCTAAAGCGGAAGATCAATGAAATCTGGGCGTAAATCACTATAAATCTGTCGTAAGATATGCACTCGCAAGACGTGGGGCCTATAGCTCAGCCGGTAGAGCAACGGACTTTTAATCCGTGGGTCGACAGTTCGAGCCTGTCTGGGCCAACTTAATCTGCTTACGATAAGCCAATGAAGATCGTGGTCACCGGAGCAACTGGCCTATTAGGAAACGCAACCGCACAGCATTTGTTGGCACAAGGCCATGATGTCGTGGCAGTTGATCGCCGCGAAGGTGAAATTGCCCCTTCGCATCCAGTCATTGTGGGTGATTTGAGAGACCTGAATTTCTGCGACAGTTTTATGAGCGGGGTTGAAGCGGTCATACATTTAGCGGCAATTCCAAATCCAACTGATAAACGACAACATGAAGTTTTTTCTAACAATGTAGTTTCATCATTCGCAGTATTTAGCGCTGCTGCACATGCAGGAGTCAGGATTGTTGCGTATGCATCAAGCCTTTCGGCATACGGTTTTGCATATTCTGAAAGTTGGAGTTCTCCCAAATATGTTCCCGTAGATGAAGATCATCCACTCATTTATGAAGAAAGTTATGCGCTCTCCAAAGAGGTAAATGAGTTATCTGCTGCAATGTGGCATAGCCGCACCGGTATCAATTTTGTGGGAATGCGTTTTCCGTGGACCAACCTGCCTGATAAGACGTACGAATTGGCAGCTCGTGCCCGCAATGAAGATTCCTTGCCACCAGATGACAGATTCCCTAAGGGAATTGTGGCGAAAGTTTTATGGTGTTATTTGGATTTGCGTGATGCCGCAGCTGCACTCGAAGCTATTGTGAAGAGTGATTTCAAGGGTGCGGATACCTTTAATTTGGCAGCTCCCGACACGATGGCAGCTGAACCAACTTTGGAATTAATGAAGAAGTTTCATCCAACAACAGAAATACGTGGCGATATTTCAGGAAATATGGCTCCATATTCAAGCGAGCGATTTATTAATCGTTTTGGTTACAAGCCACAGTACTTACTTGATCGTGCAAAGTTAGCGAGTTTATAAAACCCCATATTTTTCAAATGCTGCCGAGGGAGACATTCCCTCTTTTACAGCTTTACGGAAATTGCTCTCACCTGAGCTCTTATCGATGACGCGCTTGGTGACTTCCTCAATAGCTTCAGTTGGAACAATCGTGACCCCATCAACATCTCCAACAATTAAATCTCCTGGCTTGATTGAGACGCCATCAATTACGCCAGGAACGTTGTGAGCAACAACTTCATAGCGGCCATTGATATCTACTGGCAATGATCCTGTTCCAAAAATTTTAAATCCCATGGCTCGGCATCGAGTTAGATCGCGAGAAGGTCCGTCGGCCAGCGAACCAGCCACGCCTTTAAAGTTGCATGCAGTCGAAAGAAGTTCTCCCCAGAGCGATGCTTTACCCGCACGACCAGTAGGAGTTACGTAAACCTGATCCTTGCCAATTGCATCTAGTGCTTTAAGTAATCCAACATAGGGAACTTCAGGAAATGATTCAACAATTTCAATTTGTACGGGAAATGCGTAACCCAGCATTACTCCTTCACCTGAAAGCATATGAATATCTTCATTGAGAACTTGTCTCCCATAGCCCATTGCATCTAAACAATCTGATGCAAGTGCAGATGTAAAGATTTCTCGCAGAGAATTTAAATCCATCATGAGACCAGTATTTCACCGATAGACTCATTCGGTGCAGGGTGCATCGCAAAATAAATCAACGAAAAGCTGGTTGCCGAGCTATTTGGCGCTTGGCTTTGTGTGGGGCTGCTCGTTTATTTTTATCAAGATGGGCTTGGAATTTCTGACTCCATTTGGGGTGGCGTTTGTGCGCTGTGCCCTTGGGGCTGCCACTTTGCTCATAATTGCCCGTTTACGGGGGCACTCACTACCCAAATCACGTGAGGCGCTATTTCATATCTGGGTCGTAGCTATTTTGCTCAATGTTATTCCAGGAATTTTCTATGCTCTTGCAGAGACTGAAGTAACTTCGGTTTTAGCAGGAATCATTAATGCAGTAACACCACTCATGACAATCTTGGCAATTATGGTGGTTAACCGAGAAGAGAAACCCCGTGTTTCTCAACTCATTGGTTTGTTACTTGGATTTACTGGAGTTCTTATTGTTCTGGGTGTGTGGCAAGGTCTAGGCGACAATCCTTTATGGGCAATTGCTGTTCTACTTTTTGCAGTAACCTGCTACGGAATTTCATTTCCCTATACACGACGATTTGTCATGCCACTTCAGATTAAATCTGAATCCATTGTCTCGTTGCAATTAACTTTAGCTGCACTGACACTTCTTCCACTCTTTCTCCTTGATGGAATAGCCAAGGATGAGTATCGCTTAGCTCCGGTTTTGGCGATGATTGCGCTTGGAGTATTTGGTAGTGGAGTTGCCTATATCTGGAACTTCAAAATCATGGAGCTTGCTGGAAGCGCGATAGCAAGTTCAGTAACTTATTTGACTCCAGTAGTTGCAATTATCGTCGGAATAATTTTCTTAAACGAAAAAATTACCTGGTATGAACCAGTGGGTGCATTGGTTGTGCTTCTTGGCGCAGCGATAGCTCAAGAACGAATTCGATTTAGTCGATCTTCCAGCCGTCTTTAATCGGCCCTAAATCAATGCCAGCACGAACATGGTCGGTATTTTCGCCACGTACCATTTGGGAAGCGTGTGCCATGTTGTGCCAACGTTCTTCAACTTTTCCGATACGCCAGTACAGAAGTGCAATCGCCCAAACAATGACGAACCCAGCGACGATGTAATACCCCGCAGTATTGAGTTCTAGCGAGTTGGCTGCGTCCCAATATCCCCCCGTGAGATTAAGTTGGTTTGAAATTACTTGGGAAATTTCAAGTCCACCGATGAAAAGAGCTGTAGCCACAGATAATCCAGTAATAATGATGTTGTAATAAACCTTGCGGACTGGTTTTGAAAATGCCCAGCCATATGCAAAGTTCATAAATGATCCATCAATTGTGTCTAGAAGACTCATACCAGCTGCAAAAAAGAGTGGCAACGAAATAACCGCCCACCAAGGAAGACCGGCGATAACTGATGAACCAGCAAGAACTAGTAATCCAATTTCAGTTGCGGTATCAAATCCCAAACCGAAGAGAATTCCAAGCGGATACATCTTCCAGCTCTTATCAATTCTCCGTGCAATTGGCCCAAAGAAACGCCATAACATTCCACGCGAATCTAGATGCTTCTCTAGCTCTTCTTCGTTATATAACCCTTGACGCATTGCGAAAAAGACTTTCAAAATCCCACCTAAAACTAGTAAATTGAAAATTGCTATAAGCATAAGGAATGTTCCCGAAACAGTTAATCCAATTAATCCGGTGTAGTGATGAAGGGAAGAATTTTCATCTTTAATCTGTGAGCCAATCGCCTTAATACCAAAGTTGAGAAGTATTGCAAGTCCTGCAACAACTGATGAATGTCCGAGCGAAAAGAAGAATCCCACTGCGAGTGGCCGCTGCCCATCAGACATCAACTTTCGAGTTGTATTATCAATTGCACTAATGTGATCGGCATCGAATGCATGTCGCATTCCTAAGGTGTAGGCAAGCGCTGCAGTACCCCATCCGAATAAAGTTCCATCCGATAACTCAAAGTTTCCTGTCGTTGCCTTCCACATGAGCAGCGCGCCCGAAATGTGCAGGAAAGCGATGAAGCCGAACATCAGCGCCATGCGGCGCCACTCATCGGAGGTCAGGCGTTCGCGCAGGGGAATGCGCGGGATTTCACGGATGACGTCGTTCATGGGGCTCCTTGGCTAGATGCAAATGATTTGCAAGTAGTCAAGGCTACGCGAGAAACCTCCGTATGGCGAACTGAAATAACCGCGCCCCGGCCAGCGTTGAGGCTAGAGTGCAGGAATCTTCGAGTGAAAGTGGAGGTCTTTGAGTGAGCGATGATGAAGGCCAGGAAGAGTTAGTCACCGAAGAGATGCTCTGGGATCGAATCCCCGAAGTTCAGGGCGAAGAGCGCGCCAACACATACTACGAATTAAGTGCACGAATTTTTGCGCGCGGCCAATATGACGAGGCGCTCGCGCTCGCGGAAACTGCGCGCGATATTTTTTCAGAGTTGGGAGATTCGGCACCTAAAGAAGGGTTAGCTCAAGCTTATTCTGCAATTGGCTATAACTTGAATCAACTTAAGCGGATGGAAGAAGCAGCCACTGCAATGAGTAAAGCAGTTGCAATATTGCGTGAGAATAAATCACCAATTGCACTCGAACTCGCTTGTACTTTAGGCGAATGGTGGTATTCGTCAAAGAATTATGAAAAAGTCATTGAAACGATGTACGAATGTTCACAGGAGCATTTAGTAGACGGAAATAATATTGGTGCAGCAAACGACATGCATCTAATTGGTTGTGCTCAACGCGAACTCAAGAATTACAACGAAGCCATTATCTGCTTCTTGGAAGCTCGCAAAATGTTTAAGTTAGAGCGTGAAGTTATCCACGTTGCTCGATGTGATCAAAAAATTGCATCCTGCTATGTCGAATTAGGCGAAGGTGAAAAAGCCATTGATGCAGCACGAAAAGCCATCGATGTATTTGAAACAGCACATGATCATCGCCGCCAAACTTTTGCGCTCTTTGAATTTGGAAGAGCTGAAATATTGCTAGGCAAATTAGAAGATGGCTTGGCTACCTTAGATAGCGTTCTACAAACTGTCGCAGAAGATGAACCTAAAGATTTCGAATTTATTATCGACATTGAAACCCGCATGGCTGAAGTACTTCGCCGGTTAGGGCGCATGGAACAAGCGGATGAAATCGAGCGTCGTTTAACTTCTGTCCGACAGGCGCTCGAGAGCGATCCTGATCCAGAAGTAGGCGGAACCAACTAACGCTCCAATAGCTGCGATCACTAATACAGGCTCGGTCGCACCGCTCATCCAGAATGCACCACCCCAAATACCTGCACCCAGGACAGCAAAATTCATCGATGCTTGGTAAACACCTTGTGCTCGACCGCGATGTTCGTCATCGCTTAACTTTGCGACCCATGCTTTTCCAACTCCATCTGTAAGCGCTGGAAAGATTCCGTAAACCAACATGGCCATCACAGCAATAGTTTGATTACTTGTAAATCCGAGAGTCGCATAGGCACAGGCAAAGGCAATCAATCCTGTTGCATAAACATGTTGCGGAGAGAAACGATCCGCTAGCAATCCGGCAGGGTAGGCGCATAAAACTGTGACACAACTGTATAGCGCATATGTGATCACTACAGCTTGGATAGAAAAACCTAAGTCATAAAGTCGCAAGAGCAATAGAGCATCTGGAATATTGGTCAGCTGAATCAAAACCAGAATTGCAATTGGCTTTTTGAGCTCTGCTGGTAATTTCACTTTTGGAATTAACTCGCGATTCTTTCGCTTTTCTTTAACTGTTTCCTTAATAAAGAGAGTAAGAAAACCAGAAAGTAGTGCGGGGATCAGGGCCCACTTCGCAACTGCCCGAACATCGTCGTTGAATAGCGCAAGTCCACCTAGTGCAATAAGCGGGCCAATAACTGCGCCGATATTGTCTCCAGTTCGATGAAATCCAAAAGCTTTTCCTAAATGTTCTTTATCCACTGAATCGTGAATCAATGCATCTCGAGGAGTACTACGTAAACCCTTACCGATTCGGTCTGTTATGCGTCCTGCGAATACCGCACCCCACACAGATGCAAAGACCACAAGCGCCTTACCAATTCCAGCAAGTGTGTAACCAGCAACAACGAATCTTTTACGTCCTACGCTGTCAGATTTATTTCCCGCCCATAATTTGGTGAATCCGGCAGCTGCCTCTGCGCATCCTTCGATCAATCCAAGTGCTAGCGGAGCTGCACCAATGACTCCAGCAGTAATGATGTAGGGAAGTAGTGGGTAGAGAAGTTCACTTGCTGCATCTTGTGCCAGCGAAATAATGGTGAGCAGTACAAGATTGCGCGTTAACCAGATCCGCTTCATCTCTATTGTTTTCGTGGCAGGTGTTGCAGTGCCCAGTGATACATGGCTATTGCAGCAGCAGCCGAGGCGTTCATAGAACGAGTCGAACCGTATTGTTCAATTTCATACAGGGCAGAACAGGCAGCTATGGCCTCCTCAGACATCCCAGCACCTTCTTGGCCAAAGAAAAGTATGCAATCATGGGGAAGCGCAGCTCCCTCCAAATGTTTTGATCCGGGGACATTATCAATTCCAATAATTGGAATTCCTTGAGATAAAGACCATTCTGAAAAATCTTTAACTGTTGGGTGATGAATGACAGTCAAATAGCGGTCAGTGACCATTGCTCCCCGCTTATTCCAATCACGTTTTCCAACAATATGGACTGCACTCACATTAAATGCATTAGCGGTTCGCACCACCGAGCCAATATTTAGATCGTGCTGCCAGTTCTCGATTGCAATCTGCAATGAATGCCGCTTCGTATTTAAATCTGCGACGATTGCCTCGACAGTCCAATATCGGTACTTATCCAAAACATTACGACGGTCACCGTTAGCAAGCAGTTCTTGATCAAAGTGAGAATCTGTGGGCCATGGTTCTGGATGAGGTCCTACACCAACCACGGGGAAAAATTCACCTGGCCCAATAACGCCAGGAGTATTGATTTCCATGGTTGCACTCTAAACTTAAGTCACTACAAACTCCAAGGAGAAGCCATGACTATCGTGTATCACATCGCATTTGGAATTCATCTTCTATGTGTAATTGCGATTTTGGCACTTCTGCTTCTTCAAATTAACAAAAATCCCAAGAAATTGAATGGAGGAGTTCTCCATGCTGCTCTGACTGCGCTGATTGCCGCAGTAGTGATGATTGGGCTTTGGAGCCATGCCCATTCCGAAGCAGCAAATCACACCAAATTTGGAGTTAAATTCCTTGTTCTCGCAGTGATCCTTGTTTTGGGTTACAAAAATGTGAAGAAAGATGAGTTAAAGAGTTCAGTATGGGCTGCGATGTTGGGTCTAACGATTACCAACATTGTTATTGCATACGCTTGGTAGTTCAAAAGATGAAGCGGCTTTCTGGAGCATTTGCCCTTGCATTTGCTCTTTCTATTCTTGCGCCTCAACCGGCACATTCACTTGAGCCAGTTAATGTGGGTTCGCTTATTAGTAGTTTGACTAGGAGCGCCTCCCTTTCAAACCCATCTGTCATCTTTATCGATGAATCAAACGGGCAAGTTGTATATGAGAAAGATTCAAATTCACTCCGTAAACCAGCTTCACTGATGAAGTTGTATACCGCTGCTGCTGCCTTGACCTACCTTGATCCCCAACAAAAATTCACCACATCAACGTGGGTGGGCACATCAGATAAGAGCCTGGTGATTCAAGGTTCTTATGACCCATGGATTAGTTTCTTATCATCCCAAGCGAAGAAGATGGGAAGAACTTCACTGCCTGGGCTGGAATCCAAAACACTTGGCGCTTTCCGAGAAGTGAATGGTAAAACCAGGGACGCAAAAATTTACTATGTTGATTTATATCCCAAAGAAGTAAGCCACATTAAAAGCTATTTCTCGAAAAACAGAATCCGCGCCACCATGATAAAAGTTTCTCGTGATGATGCGCTGAAAAAGTCACATCACATGATTACTTCTTCAGAATCTCCAGCGCTGCAAACAATGCTCTCTTTTGCATTGATGTGGAGTGACAATGTGCTTTCAGAGCGAATTGCACGGTTATCTGCCCGAGCGGCCGGTTATTCTTTTACAGATAAAGGTGTGTCAAAAACCTTTTCAGATGTGTTGAATTCGCTCAATGTCGCACAAGGTGACCAAATCATTAAAGATGCCAGCGGGCTTTCAAAAGAGAATCGCGTTCGCGCAACTCAAATTGCCCAGCTCTTACTTCAGCTCAAAAAGAATTCCAAGTTTGCACCAGTAATTGGTGGCCTACCCGTGGGAGGAATTTCGGGCACACTACGCCATCGCTTTATTGAGAATGCACCTCAAGCAATTGGTTTAGTGAAAGCTAAGTCTGGATCGCTCAATGGAACAGTAAATTTGGCTGGATACGTGGAAGCAGGAGATCGCGAGTATGTTTTTGTGATTATTGCTGATCAACTTAAAACGGGTTATCGAGCCGAAAAAACTGCCCGCAATACAATCGACAAAATTTTGGGAAAAGTGGCAGTGCCTTTACTTCCAGTCCTGCCTAACTCAAATTCCGAAGTGACTACAGCGACGAGCTCTGCTTCTTAATCGTCATCACCACCGCGATCACCATCATGTTCGCGACCTTCTCGTTCTTCACCTCTGATTGAATTTTGTGGCGAAGTTGAGATCTGTGGTGCAGGAGCCACAGATTGAGATGTTGCTTGTGGCTGTGTTGTAGTTGGAGCAGT
>JAPOHK010000028.1 GCA_029979485.1 Candidatus Planktophila limnetica | reverse complement strand
GTGTTGCCTGTGATTGCAGAGCTTGCAAAACACGGCGTGAAAATAAGTATCGACACGATGCGCGCCGATACTGCTGAAAAAGCAGTGAAGGCAGGCGCTGCAATTATCAACGATGTCAGCGGTGGACTATCAGATCCTGCGATGTTTTCAACAGTAAAAAAACTAGGTGTTCCCTACATTCTCATGCACTGGCGCGGAGAGTCAAAAGATATGAATTCACGTGCAATCTACACAGATGTAGTCACCGACGTGATTTCAGAGTTGAACTCGCAAATAGATGCAGCCCTTGATTCTGGCATCAAAAAATCACAGATCATCATTGATCCGGGTTTGGGTTTTGCAAAAGACGCCGAACACAATTGGGAGATACTTAGAAATCTCAAGTCATTTACTTCTATGGGTTATCCAGTATTAATCGGTGCTTCCCGCAAACGTTTCTTGGGTGGAGATAATCCCGATGAACGCGAAGCAGCAACCATTGAGTTAACTAAAACACTTGTGCCACAAGGTATCTGGGGCGTTAGAGTTCATAGCGTGAAACCACATATTGACGTGATTGCAGGTGTCAAGTGAATGATTTGATCACAATCACAGGCATTAAAGCTTTTGGATATCACGGCGTTTTCGAACATGAAGCAGTTAATGGACAAGATTTCTTTGTCGATGTCGAACTGCGAGTGAATTTAGATAAAGCCAGCGCAAGTGATGATCTAAAAGACACTGTTGATTACGGCGCAATAACAGATGCGGTTGTTTCAGAAATAGTTGGAGAAAGAGTTCAGTTAATTGAACGTTTAGCTGGCCGAATCGCAGATCGAGTACTTAGCGAAGATGCTCGAATTAAAAGTGTTGCCATCACTGTTCACAAACCGAATGCACCAGTAAGTGCTCCAGTTAAAGATATAACCGTCAGGATTGATCGCACGCGATGAAGGCTGTAGTTGCACTTGGTGCAAACCTTGAAGAACCACGCAAAGCCATTGAATTAGCAATCGAATTACTCAAGCAATCAACTGATGTCACTGCCATTTCTTCGTTATATGAGACTGCGCCCGTAGGTGGCCCACAGCAAGATAATTACATCAACGCTGTCGTCATACTCGAAAGTGAATTGCCTGCTGCGGATTTATTAGCTTTATTGCACGGCATTGAAAAGAGTATGGGACGCGTTCGCCAAGAGCGTTGGGGTCCGCGAGTAATTGATCTTGATTTAATTCAATACGGAACTCTTTTGTCTAAAAGTGAAGAGTTAACGTTGCCTCATCCACGTGCACATGAACGTCGCTTTGTTCTGGAGCCATGGCAGGAAATTGATCCTGAAGCGATATTGCTTACGCACGGACGAATCGATCAACTTTTGGAGCAATTGCCACCAACGCTTTAGAATTAATCCATCATCGCCCGGTACCTGAAATGACTGGAGCCACAAGATGAAGATTGCAGTAAGCGCTACAGAGTTAGCAGTTGATGGCGCCTGCGCGTTTGTTCCGACGATGGGCGCACTACATGCTGGGCACGCATCCCTTATTAAGAGAGCTCGCGAATATAGCGACACAGTTGTTGTGAGTATTTTCATTAATCCACTGCAATTTGAAAATAAGGAAGATTTAGCAAAGTATCCGCGCACACCCGAATTTGATATAGAGCTTGCTTCACAAGCTGGTGCAACGCATTTGTGGCTACCAAATATTAATGAAATTTATCCGGGTGAAATCCAAAAGATTTCTGCTGGTGCTCTTGGTGATATTTACGAAGGCGTAAAGCGACCAGGTCACTTCGATGGCGTACTTACTGTTGTAAATAGATTATTTGAATTAGTAAAACCACGATGGGCAATTTTCGGTGAAAAAGATTTTCAGCAATTGACTCTTATTAAATCTATGAAATCTAATGTCGAAATAATTGGTGCACCTACCATTCGAGATGCAGATGGTTTGGCTTTGTCTTCAAGAAATGTTCGCCTGGCCGATCGAGACTCTGCGCTAGTTATTTATCGCGCACTTAGTGCTGCAGCGAAAGAAAAAGATATTGATGCTGCTCGCGCCGTTATGCAAGGCGTTCTTGCGAGCGAACCTGCCTTCACTCTGGATTACGCTGAAATCATTAATGAATCTAACTTTGAAAAAGCAGTGCAGAACGATGAAAGTAAGCGTGCGATTATCGCCGGTTGGGTAAATGGCATCCGATTGATTGACAATATGCCAATGAACGGTGGCGCCCAATGAAGTTATTAGCTCCTAACCCAGGGTGGACTTCGCGCGCCGATGTAATCGTTGTTGGTTCTGGAATTGCAGGTCTAACAACTGCGCTTCAAGTAAGAACATTTGGTTTATCTGTTTTACTCGTAACAAAAGCACGCGTTGATGAAGGTTCAACAAAGTGGGCACAAGGCGGCATTGCAGCAGCCCTTGGTCCCGGTGATTCACCTGATCAACATGAAAAAGATACGTTAGATGCGGGCGCTGGTTTGTGTGATGTTGCTGCAGTAAAAGTCTTAGTAAGTGAAGGACCAGATGCGGTACGTAGATTAATTGAGCGCGGTGCATCTTTTGATTTAGAAGAGAGTGGTGAAATCGCACTAACTCGCGAAGGCGGACACCATCGCAATCGCATTGTGCATGCAGGTGGTGATGCAACAGGCGCAGAAGTTTCACGTGCATTACTGGCTGCAGTTCATAACGATCCGCAGATTGAAGTCCTAGAACATGCTTTGGTACTTGATGCACTTAAGAATTCTGATGGCGCTGTATGCGGCGTAACACTGCACGTGATCGGCGCCGGCTCTAGAGATGGTGTGGGACGCGCAATTGGTCGCGCAGTTGTTTTAGCAACTGGCGGGCTTGGACAAGTATTTGCACAAACAACTAATCCATCAGTTTCAACTGGAGATGGAGTAGCACTTGCTCTTCGCGCAGGTGCAAAAGTTTCTGACGTTGAATTTATTCAGTTTCACCCAACTGTCTTATGGCTTGGCGATAATACAGAAGGACAACAACCGTTGATAAGTGAGGCAGTGCGTGGTGAAGGTGCGTACTTACTCAATGATGCTGGCGAAAGATTTATGCAAGGCCAACACGAGATGGCAGAGCTTGCACCACGCGATGTTGTTGCAATTGCAATCATGCGCGAGATGAATCGCACTGGCGCGCATCATGTGTGGCTAGATGTTCGCCACTTAAATGGTTTTAAAGAGAGATTCCCAACAATTTATGCATCCTGCCTTGCACACGGCATTGATCCAGCAAATGCGTTGATACCTGTAGCACCTGCTTCACATTATGCATCAGGTGGAGTACGCGTTGATTTAGATGGCCGGACAAGTGTTAAAGGCCTATATGCATGCGGTGAGACAGCATGTTCTGGAGTTCATGGTGCAAACCGTCTTGCATCAAATTCATTATTAGAAGGACTTGTATTTAGTGCTCGTATTGCCGCTGATATCAGCAATAATCTGCCTGAGTTTTCTGAACCAGTTGCAAATGATTCTGCAGAGTTTTTACTAGATCCAAGTGTTCGCAAAACTCTGCAAGAAAGCATGAGTCGCGGCGCTGGTGTACTTCGATCAGCTGATTCATTAATAGCAACATCTTCTGACTTATCTCGTCTGGAGAGTCAAACAAGCACAGTTGCGTGCGTTGAAGCTTGGGAGACTACAAATCTCTTTCAATTAGCAAACACAATTTTGCGTGCAGCGTTGATTCGCCAAGAAACTCGGGGATCACACTGGCGCGAAGATTTTCCTCGCCAGAGCAATGATTGGCATAAGCGAATTGTTCAGCAGATGGATCAGCGTGGACAATGGCGCACTGAATATCAGGAGGTGAACCGCCCATGATCGATCGCGAATTAATTAAACGCGCAATCTCTGAAGATTTAGATGGTGGTGTTGATATTACTTCCATGGCCACGCTTTCAGCGGACGCAAAAGTAAATGCACAATTTGTTTCACGAAAAGAGGGCGTTGTTGCAGGAATTGATATGGCAATTGCAACACTTGCCGAAGTCGGTGTTACAGATGTAACAGCCTTAGTAAAAGATGGTGACCAGGTTAAGAGCGGCACTGTTTTAATTAAAGTTTCAGGAAATGCTCGCGGTATTTTGCTTGCAGAGCGCACCGCACTTAACTTTCTAGGCCACCTCAGTGGCATTGCAACGCTGACGTCACAGTGGGTGCAAGCCGTATCTGGAACAAAGACAAAAGTTCGAGATACTCGCAAAACAACTCCTGGAATGCGCGCGTTAGAAAAATATGCAGTGCGGATGGGTGGCGGCACAAATCATCGAATGTCACTAAGTGATGCAGCGTTGATTAAAGATAATCACATTGCAGCAGCTGGTGGTGTTGTTGCAGCGTTTTCATTAGTTCGCGAAAAATACCCTTCAACGGATATCGAGATTGAAGTCGATAACTTGCAGCAGTTACGCGATGTTCTCCCACTTAATCCAGGTTTAGTTCTTTTAGACAACATGAGCCCAGCGCAGTGTGCAGAGGCAGTGGCAATTGTTTCAGGAGCTACAAAGTTAGAAGCATCAGGTGGAATCACTATTGAGAATGCACGTGCATATGCCGAAGCAGGTGTTGATTACATCGCAGTCGGTGCATTGACGCATTCAGCGCCAAATTTTGATATCGGCCTAGATATGAGAGTGGAGTAAACAATGTTGCTCACAGTAGATGTCGGCAATACCAACACTGTCCTTGGAATCTTTAAAGGTGAAGAGCTCATTCGTTCTTGGCGTGTAAAGACAGATCCACGTAGCACTGCTGATGAGCTGTGGCTGCAATATGGCGCACTTGTTCGTGACTTCAAGATATCTGCTTTAGCAATTTGCTCTACCGTGCCAGCAACGCTTCGTGAATTACGAACAATGATTGCTGATTACTTTGCAGATATCCACGTAACAATTGTCGAACCCGGTACAAAGACTGGTGTTCCGCTATTAGTTGATAATCCAAAAGAAATCGGCGCTGACAGAATTGTTAATACTCTTGCCGCTCATACTTTGTTTGGCGGGCCAGCAATCGTTGTAGATTTTGGAACATCAACAAATCTCGATGTTGTCTCCCCTAAAGGCGAATTCCTCGGTGGTGCCCTCGCTCCAGGTATTGAAATTTCAGTTGATGCCTTAGCTGCTCGCGCAGCGCAATTACGCAAAGTCGAACTTGTGCGACCAAAGAATGTTATTGGTAAAAATACTGTTGAAGCTCTGCAATCTGGAACCATCTTTGGTTTTGCCGGACAAGTAGATGGATTAGTTGACCGAATTACTACTGAATTACTAGACCAATTTGGTACGCGCCCAACTGTTATTGCAACTGGTGGACTTGCCCCACTAATAATTGGCGTCAGCGAAACAATTGATCACCATGAGCCTGATTTAACTTTGATTGGGCTGCGCCTGATACACGAGAGAAACTCGTAACTCGGTAGGATTACAAACCTATGAGCATCGAGGACGATCTACCCGAACAACTGCGCATTCGCCGCGAGAAGCGTGCGAGCCTTATCGAGCGTGGAATCGAGCCATATCCAGTATCTGTGCCTCGCACAAAAACTCTTGCCGAAATTCGCGCGCAATACGCAAACCTTGAAACAGATAGCGCAACCGGTGATGTTCATAGCGTTAGCGGTCGAATTATTTTTAAACGTGACACAGGAAAACTCTGTTTTGCAACACTTCGCGAAGGTGACGGAACTGAATTACAAGCGATGATCTCTCTAGATAAAGTTGGCGAAGAACAACTTGAATCATGGAAGAGTGATGTTGATCTTGGTGACTTTGTCAGCGTTACTGGCGAAATTATCTCTTCAAAGCGTGGCGAGCTATCTGTCTTAGCAAACTCATGGCAGATGGCATCAAAATCTCTTCGCCCACTGCCAAATGAACACAAGCCGATGTCAGAAGAAACTCGTGTTCGTATGCGTTATGTGGATTTAATTGTCCGACCAGAAGCGCGCGAATACGCACGACTTCGTCCAACTGTGATGCGCTCACTTCGCGAAACTTTCCATAACGAAAACTTCGTAGAAGTTGAAACACCAATGTTGCAAGTAATGCATGGTGGCGCTGCGGCTCGACCATTTGTTTCTCATTCAAACGCTTATGACATGGAGCTCTTCTTGCGCATTGCGCCAGAGCTATTCCTAAAGCGCTGTGTTGTTGGTGGAATCGAACGTGTATTTGAAATCAACCGTAACTTTAGAAATGAAGGCGCAGACTCTTCACACTCACCAGAGTTTGCAATGATCGAGAGCTACCAGGCATATGGGGATTGGCGATCAATAGCCGAACTCACTCGCAAGCTTGTACAAAACGCAGCGATGGCAATTAGCGGTTCACACGTTGTTACTCACCACGATGGTCGCAAAGCTGACCTCGGTGGAACATGGAGAGAAATTTCACTCTATGACGCAATCTCTGAAGGCGTTGGCGAGAAAGTAACAGCGCTTACTCCTGTAGATGATTTGAAGCGTATAGCAACGAAATTAGGCATAAAGATTGATCCAAAGTGGATTGCAGGAAAACTCGCTGAAGAAATCTTTGAGCACGTAGCGAAAGATCAATTGATTGCACCAACTTTTGTTATGGGTTTCCCAGTTGATACATCACCACTTGTTCGTGCGCACCGCGAGATTCCAGGTGTTGCAGAGAAGTGGGATCTCTATATTGATGGATTTGAATTAGCAACGGGATATTCAGAGTTAGTAGATCCTGTCATTCAACGTGAGCGTTTAGTTGAACAAGCAAAGCTCGGTGCAAAAGGTGATCTCGAAGCAATGCAAGTAGATGAAGATTTCTTGCGTGCGATGGAGTTTGCAATGCCACCAACTGGTGGAATGGGAATGGGCGTTGATCGTTTGTTGATGGCGCTTACGGGACTTGGAATTCGAGAGACAATTCTCTTCACATTGGTAAAGCCAGAAGCCGAATAGTTTTATATGGAAATTCGCTCTGCTAGAACTTCTGACATTAAAGGCATTCGCACGCTAATTGATACCTATGCAATTGGTGGACGCCTGCTCACAAAAGAGACGGTTACGCTCTATGAAAGCGTTCAAGAATTTATCGTTGCAATTGAAAATAACGAAGTTGTTGGTTGCGGTGCACTTCACGTTCTCTGGGAAGATCTTGCAGAAGTTCGTACCGTTGCTGTCTTAGAAAGATTGCGCGGTAAAGGTGTTGGTCATCAGATCATGCAAGCAATTGAAGATCGTGCACGTGCTATTGGCGTTAAGAGAATTTTCTGTCTTACATTTGAAACACAATTCTTTGGCCGTCATGGTTTTGAAGAAATAGAAGGCACACCAGTTGATGCCGATGTCTATGCAGAGCTTCTTCGTTCCTATGACGCCGGTATCGCTGAGTTCTTAGACCTTGAGAGTGTGAAACCAAATACCTTGGGCAACACTCGGATGCTTAAAAAACTCTAAATCTGCGGGTAAATCGGGCATAAATACGCCATATATGGGGTTCATACCTATGTAGAACTCACATCGCGAGCCATGCCCCCTTCGGGCTAGGCTTATCCACACCATCTAGAAGGAGCCCGTCAATGTTTGAGCGCTTTACCGATCGAGCCCGTCGCGTTGTTGTCTTGGCGCAAGAAGAAGCTCGCATGCTCAATCACAATTACATTGGCACAGAGCACATCCTTCTTGGTCTCATTCACGAAGGTGAAGGCGTTGCTGCAAAGGCACTTGAATCCCTTGGTATTTCACTTGAAGGCGTTCGCGCACAAGTTGAAGAAATTATTGGTCAAGGACAACAAGCACCTAGTGGACACATTCCATTTACCCCACGTGCAAAAAAAGTTCTCGAACTCTCACTGCGCGAAGCACTACAACTTGGCCATAATTACATCGGCACAGAACATATTCTTCTTGGACTTATTCGTGAAGGTGAAGGCGTTGCAGCACAAGTTCTCGTAAAACTTGGCGCAGACCTTAATCGCGTACGTCAAAGTGTTATTCAACTTCTATCTGGTTACCAAGGAAAAGAAGCAGTTGCTGCTGGCGGACCAGCAGAAGGAACACCATCTACATCTTTGGTACTCGATCAATTCGGACGCAATCTGACCCAAGCAGCGCGCGAAGCAAAACTTGATCCTGTAATTGGTCGCGAAGTTGAAATCGAACGCGTTATGCAAATTCTTTCTCGTCGCACAAAGAACAACCCTGTTTTAATCGGTGAACCAGGTGTTGGTAAGACTGCTGTTGTCGAAGGGCTTGCACAAGCAATCGTTAAGAACGATGTGCCAGAGACTTTGAAAGATAAGCAGCTTTACTCACTAGATCTTGGCGCACTCGTTGCTGGCTCACGCTATCGCGGAGATTTCGAAGAGCGCTTGAAGAAAGTTCTTAAGGAAATCAAAACTCGCGGCGACATTATTCTTTTCATCGATGAAATTCACACACTTGTTGGCGCTGGCGCTGCAGAAGGTGCAATCGATGCTGCAAGCATCTTGAAGCCAATGCTTGCTCGCGGTGAACTCCAGACAATTGGCGCAACCACTCTCGATGAGTATCGCAAGCACCTAGAAAATGATGCAGCGCTAGAGCGTCGCTTCCAACCTATTCAAGTTAAAGAGCCATCTGTTGCTCACACAATTGAAATTCTCAAAGGTCTACGCGATCGCTACGAAACACACCACCGTGTATCAATTACAGATGGTGCGCTCGCGGCTGCTGCAAACATGGCAGATCGCTACATCTCATATCGTTTCTTGCCAGATAAAGCAATTGATCTAATCGATGAAGCAGGTTCAC
>JAPOHK010000105.1 GCA_029979485.1 Candidatus Planktophila limnetica | reverse complement strand
CATAGATGCCAACTATTGGATTGGCGTCGTATGCATACTCAGTGACATTTTTGCGTTTAATGTCATTACCAACTGCTGAACGCATTTTCTGGAACTTAGACAATATTTTTGCCATGGTCGGTGTGACGTGAGGGATATGAATCATGGGGTTGACAAGTACAATTCCAGTAATTTTCTCTTGATGATTTTGAGTTGTATAGAGAGTTAGTCCACCGCCCATTGATAGGCCGAAAATAAATATCTTTGTGCAGCTCTTTTGAAGTTCTCGTAGTTCGCTTTCAACTTTTCGTGGCCACTCTTGCCACTTAACATTGTTAAGGTCTTCGGGTTTCGTTCCGTGCCCAGGCAAGCGAGGCACTCGAACTGTGTATCCCTGTTGGTGCATGAACTCTGCCCAAGGTCGCATTGAAGATGGCGATCCGGTAAATCCATGTACTAATAGAATTCCAATTTCTTTAGTTGGACCCACTCCTGTTGCTGCATAATCTTCTAGGTAACCTGCTGGTGCGCCATTAACTCCCATGCGAGAAAGCGTACGCCGTGATTTAGATCGACGCTAGGTTTTGTGTCAGTGTTGCCCATTGGTTTAACAGCGCGGTCGCTTTACCAGTATCAACAGCAGTTGCAGCGCGTTTTAGTCCAGCTTGCAACCGTTGATGAATATCAGAATCTAAATCACCTTCGAAAGCCGCAATTGCTGCGGCAGCATTGAGTAAAACAGCATCTCGTGGTGCTCCATGTTCGCCCGCGAATATTGCACGAGTTATGCCTGCATTTTCTTCGGCATCTCCCCCAACAAGTGCCGAAATTGACGCAAACTCTAAACCGAAATCCGACGGTTCGATGCGATCACTTGAAATCGTGCCATTGCCTATTGATAAAACAGAAGTAGTTGTAGCTAAAGTAATTTCATCTAAACCATCATCTCCACGAAAAACAAAACCATCGACTCCACGATCTCCCAGAACCTGTGCCATAACTAGGTGCATACGATCATTAGCTACACCAATAGCGGCAGCCTTTGGTTTGGCTGGATTGGCAAGCGGTCCCAAAATATTAAATACCGTTGGCACGCCGAGTTCCTTTCTCACTGCGGCGGCATTCTTCATTGCCGGATGAAATTTCTGTGCAAAGCAAAAACCAATGCCTAGTTCTGAAACTGTTTTTTCTACACCAAGCCCATCAAGAGAAATATTGACACCTAAGGCTTCAAGTAAATCTGCTGCACCAGATTTAGAGGAAGACGCACGGTTGCCATGTTTAACAACTCGCGCTCCCGCTGCCGCGGCAATAATCGCGGCAGTTGTTGAAATGTTGATTGTGTGGGCGCCATCGCCGCCAGTGCCAACAGTGTCTACTGCTCTTTGCGTGAGATTTATAGGCGCACTGTGATTGAACATCTCTTCCACAAAAGCTCCAACTTCTTCTGAAGTTTCGCCCTTGTTTTTTAACGCAATCAAAAACTCTGAAAGGTCGGTTGCTTCTGCACGCCCTTCAAGTATTTCGCGCATGAACCACTGCGCATCTGAACTCGTTAAATTCAATCCAGATTTAAGAGCTGCGACAGACTCTTTCCATCTCGAGCTCATGATTGAGTTTGTAAGAGTTAAGCCGAAGTAAGTGAACCGGCGCGCAATAACTCTGCAACAGTGCGAGCAAGCGTGAATGGATCTATTGGGTGGATAACGGATGCTTCAACTTTGGACCACGCTGCAAGCCATGCATCTTCTTTGCGACCAGTTATTGCCAAAACCGGCGGGCAGTTAAAAACTTCATCCTTTAATTGACGGGCAACTCCGAGCCCACCTTCTGGTGTGGCTTCGCCATCTAAAATAAACAAATCAATCTTGAAGGTGCCATCTTGGGATTTGCGGTCGATGTACTGGCGAAGGGCAGCCCCCGTCGCAAATTCGTGAATTTCGTGCTCTGGTAAATCCTCGGCAATTCGATTTCCAAGGGCAAGAATTACGGCAGCTCGCACCGAACTATCGTCGGAATAAATGGCTATCTGCTTCTTCTTTTGTGTCGTTCTCGCATCTGAAACCATGTTCACATCTTATTAGTTTGTTGCCTGTTTTTTGAGCAAAAATTTGTAGTGACCTGTTTCACCCGTCTGGGGCAAAATTGCTGAGGGCAATTGGTCTGTTGGCGGTGGAAGTCAGGCGCCTTTGCGGGAATAATCAGCCCTATGTCCAGTGAAGCCACGGCCCATAAAATCTCTCGCCCAAACTTGGTCGCTGTTGGAACCATCGTTTGGCTCTCTAGCGAGTTAATGTTTTTCGCGGGGCTGTTCGCAATTTATTTCACCACTCGCGCTGTGCAAGGACCAACAATTTGGTCCCAGTCAGCTGAACTTCTAAATATTCCATTTGCAGCAGCAAATACAACAGTGTTGGTTCTCTCATCAGTGACTTGCCAGTTTGGTGTTTTTGCTGCGGAACGTTTTCAAAACAGACGAACTGGATCACTTCTTCAAATCAGCAAATGGGGAATGCGCGAGTGGTTCTCACTCACATTCCTTATGGGTGCATTCTTCATTGCTGGTCAGGTTTATGAGTACGCCGAACTCGTTCACGAGGGCATGACTCTATCTTCAACCGCTTACGGTTCCATCTTCTACATTGCAACAGGATTCCACGGTCTACATGTCACAGGTGGCTTAATCGCATTCCTTATTGTGTTGTTGCGCGTGGCAAAGGCCCGTCGCTTCACTCACTCCCAAGCAACAACAGCGATTGTTGTTTCGTACTACTGGCACTTCGTTGACGTTGTATGGATCGCACTATTTTCGGCAATCTACTTAATCAAATAATTATTCAGAACTAGGAAAGGTTTATTGTGAAGCGACTATCTCGATACCGCAGACATCCTGCCGCAGCGCCAGCGTTATTGGTGTTGGCACTGTTGGCAATCGGTACAACTTTTTCAGTCGCTAGTGCAACACCGAGCAGATCAGATCTCGCTCTTGCTCGTTCTGCTGTTATCGAAGAAGGCAAACGTCTATTTCTAAAGGGTTGCTCCTCTTGTCATGGACTTAACGCAGAAGGTGGTGCGGTTGCTCCGTCATTGATCGGCGTGGGCGCTGCATCTGTAGATTTCCAGGTAGGCACTGGCCGCATGCCAATGGCAGATATGAGCACACAAGCAATGCGCAAGAAGCCAGTTTATACACCTGAACAAGTTGCAGCACTTGCTGCATATGTTGCTTCCCTTGCGCCGGGTCCAGAAATCCCAGGAGATGAATTACTCAATTACGAACGCGATGGAAGCATTGCTGAAGGCGGCGAACTATTTAGAAACAACTGCGCCATGTGTCACAACTTTGCTGGTCAAGGTGGAGCACTAACGCAAGGCAAATACGCACCGACTTTGATGGGCGTAGAACCTGTCCACATTTATGAAGCGATGATTACTGGACCTCAATCAATGCCAGTTTTTTCAGATAAAACAATCACGCCAGAAGAAAAATTATCAATAATTAAATGGCTAAAGGCTGCCGAAGCGGAACCAGCACTTGGTGGAGCATCACTTGGTCGGGTTGGTCCTGTAACTGAAGGTTTGCTTGTGTGGACACTTGGCATTGGAATGTTAATAGGCGTTGCAGTCTGGCTTGCAATGAAGGCGAGATAAGGAATATATGACAAACGAACTCGAAGCAATTTCAGATCCAGGTATTCCGCCACATGTTCATCGCAAAACAGATGAGGATCCAAAAGCAGCAAAAAGAGCGGAGAAGCAAGTTGCAATTCTTTTCTTGCTTTCAGCGCTAGGCACACTTCTTTTTATCGTTTCATACGTTGCAATTCCAGACGATATTTTCATCTTCTTACAAATTATGGGTAACACAAATGCTCACCAGCTTTTTCTCGGCCTCGGTTTAGCCTTTTCTCTTTTCT
>JAPOHK010000035.1 GCA_029979485.1 Candidatus Planktophila limnetica | reverse complement strand
TTCAAGGAAGCACTGACCATCTGTAATAGAAATAACGTTTGTAGGAATAAACGCAGATACGTCATTTCCCTTTGTTTCAATAATTGGAAGTCCAGTCATTGAACCGCCACCTAAATCATCAGAGAGTTTTGCGCAACGCTCTAGAAGACGTGAGTGCAAGTAGAAAACATCGCCTGGGTACGCTTCGCGACCTGGTGGACGACGTAGCAACAATGAGACTGAACGATAAGCCTCAGCTTGCTTTGATAAGTCATCAAAAACAATAAGAACGTGCTCGCCCTTGTACATCCAGTGCTGACCAATTGCAGAACCGGTGTAAGGAGCGAGGTATTTAAATCCTGCTGGATCTGATGCAGGCGATGCAACGATGGTTGTGTATTCCATTGCACCAGCTTCTTCAAGTGCACCCTTAACGGAAGCAATTGTTGAACCCTTTTGACCAATGGCAACGTAAATGCACTTTACTTGCTTCTTTGGATCTCCAGACTTCCAGTTTTCGCGTTGGTTAATGATTGTGTCAATTGCAACAGCTGTCTTACCAGTTTGGCGGTCACCGATAATCAACTGACGTTGTCCACGACCAATCGCCGTCATTGAGTCAATAGCTTTAATACCAGTTGCAAGTGGTTCCTTAACTGGTTGACGTTGAACTACAGAGGGAGCCTGCAATTCAAGTGCGCGACGTGCATCAGCTTTAATTTCGCCTTTGCCATCGATTGGACGACCGAGTGGATCAACTACGCGACCAAGGAAGGCATCACCAACTGGAACAGAGAGAACTTCACCTGTTCCGCGTACTGATGTTCCTTCTTCAATTCCTTCATAACCACCCAAGATAACGACACCGATTTCGCGGACGTCGAGGTTGAGTGCAAGTCCTAGCGTTCCGTTCTCAAACTTTAAGAGTTCGTTCGCCATTGTTGAAGGCAGACCTTCGACGCGAGCAATACCGTCACCAGCTTGGCTAACAGTTCCTACTTCGTCTCGAGCTGCAACGCCTGGATCGTATGACTTAACAAAATTCGCGAGTGCATCACGGATTTCATCAGGTCGGATCGTTAGCTCCGCCATTTTTTTCTCCCTTTTCCTTTTTCTTCTCTAGTTAAATCTTCTTTACGCACTCTTACCAGCAAGTGTGCGACCTGCTGATGCGATGCGATTTACGAGTGTTCCATCAACTAATTCGTCAGCAAATTTGACTGAAAGCCCACCGATTACAGATGGATCAACTTCAACATTTACGCGAACTGGTTGGCCAAGTTGTTGCGTTAGTGCTGCAACTAAACGGTCGTACTGAGCAGAAGAAAGTGCTACTGCTGTGCGAGCAACTGCGATAAGGCGATTGCGACGTGCAGCAAGTGCGTATTGATAATCATCAAAAGCGGCTTCAACACTTCGTGAACGCCAGTTATTTACAAGGTGGTTGACGAGTTTGATTGTCGATGTTGATGAGTTCTTTCCAAGTAGATCTGAAATAAGGGCTGACTTGGCCTTATCTGCTCCCGCGGTGATCAAGGCGCTACGCAATTCAAAAGATGTTGAGATAGCGCGAGCAACTGTAAAGAGCTCGCTTTCTACTCGATCTAATTCATTTGCGATATTTGCAGCTGATGCTTCCGCTTCGATTGCTAGTTGTTCCAGTACTTCTACGAGATCGGAAGAGGTTGACCAGCGCAGCTCACTGACGCCAGTGATTACGTTCAGTGCAGATGCGCCAACGCTCTTTCCGAAAATTTCCTTAAGCAGTAGTGCCTTTGATTTCGCATCACGTGAAGGATCATTGACCGCACGACGCAATGAGATGTTTGAACTAAGAACTGAAGTAATGAAGAAGAGTTCAGTAGAGAGCGCAGATGCAGCATCGGCTGTTGAGCCTTTTGCTGCAGCATCAATGAAGCCACGTGCAACCACAAGTGATTGACGGCTTCTGCCACCGAAGGGATTTCTCATTACTGGTTCCTGTATCCCTTTACTTACTTGTAGTTCTTACTTTTTGGATTTTTCTAAATCATCAAGGAAGCGATCCACGATTCGTGATTGACGGGCCTGGTCTTCTAGTGCTTCTCCGACGATCTTTGATGCGAGTTCAACTGCAAGTGTTCCAACTTCATTACGAAGTGAAGTCACTGCTTGTTGACGCTCTGCCTCAATGGATGCGTGTGCAGCTGCAGTAATGCGTGCTGCTTCTTCCTGAGCTTTAGCGCGAAGTTCTTCAACAATGGCTGATCCTTGTGCACGTGCTTCTTCGCGAAGAGTTTGTGCTTCTTCGCGAGCCTTAGACAACTGTTCGTTGTATTGGACGAGCGCACGCTGTGCTTCAAGCTGTGCTTTTTCTGCACGCTCCATGCCACCTTGAATAGCTTCAGTACGAGCCGTAAATGCTTTTTCAAACATCGGCACAACTCTGCTTCTCAAGACAAGGAAGAGAAGAGTGAATGCAATCGTTCCGACGATCAGTTCTGCTGTGTGCGGAACTAGCGGATTGATTTTCTCTCCTGCAGCCAAGATCACTGATTTAGACATTTTTACTCTCTTCTATTAGCTCTTTAGTTAGTGCGTTTGCTATTAGAGAACGAATGCGAGAACGAGACCAAAGAGTGCAAGTGCTTCAGCAAGTGCGAATCCAAGGAACGCGATTGGCTGTAGAACGCTGCGTGCTTCTGGTTGACGAGCAACGCCGTTGATGTATGCGGCGAAGATAAGTCCAGTTGCAATACCAGGACCGATTGCTGCGAGGCCAAAACCGACCAGGTTAAGTGTGCCTTCCATTTTTTTCTCCTTTTTTCTTTTCTTTAGGTGTGTACCTAATTAGTGCTCGTCGGCAAGGGCGCCGGCGATGTATAGAGCTGCCAACAGAGTAAAGATGTACGCCTGTAGACACTGGACCATGAATTCAAAGAAAGTCAGAACGATGCCGATAAAGAAGGCAAACGGACTGATTAACTTCAAACCAATAACACCTTGGAGCAGATGTTCTCCACCCAAGATAAAGACGAGCAGGAGTAAATGCCCTGCAAACATATTTGCGAATAAACGAAGTGAAAGCGTAAGTGGGCGTACAAGTAAGAATGTCAGCAACTCAAGCGGTGTAATAAGAATGTATGCAGCCTTTGGAACGCCAGGCATGAACATGATCTCTTTAAAGTACTTCCAGGCACCTTGCTTGCGAATTCCTACGTAGTGGAAAACTAAGTAAACGCTCGCCGCTAAGACGTATGGGAATGAAACTCGAGACATCGTTGGGAATTGCAAGAACGGAACAATTCCGAAGATGTTGTTAGTCAGAATAAATGTGAAGAGGGTGAATAAATATGGAACAAAGCGCATAAATTCATGGCCGATTACATCCCGAGCTAAATCATTGCGTACGAAGGCATAAATGCTCTCGCCTGCGAATTGGAATTTAGAAGGAACGACTGCTGCCTTGCGTGAAGAGAGAATAAAAAAGAGTGAGACTAAAATTACTGATAGAAAAACCAGAAAAATTGGTTTTGTTGTAAAAACATTGTCCCCAAAAATTGGTGGAAGTTCGAAGTCGTTGCTACTTGGTGGGACGAAGCCTTCACCCTCTGCGCTTAAAACCACTAACGAGCGCACGCACACTCCTTCAAACAAACTCGAATGAAATCAAACGGACTTATCAGCTAGACGCTGGGGATGCGTTCTGCAGGCAACCTTATGGGGAAAAGTCCCGCCTGTGAAATCGGAAAAAGGGTGGGCTAGAAGCCGCTGAAGTGCACTTATTCGCGCCCGAAGCGAAGCCAGACTAGGTAAATACCAGAACCAGCCCCCACCAGAAGGCCAGTCAAAAGAAGAAAGGTTGTACCGAGCCATTTATCTAGCGCCCAGCCAACTGCGCCCCAGAAAAGTAGTCCGGAGAGTAAGTAGCCAATGATCGACCAGGCAGCATTGTCATCACGTGTTGCCATGTGGGAACTCCTTCTACTTCCGGAAGATTACAAACTAATTTTTGGAATCGGGCAAGGGTAAATGTATGCGCAATTTCATATAACTGGCAATTTCTCCGCCGAGCCAGGCAAAAGTAAGCGCGATTGCGGTGGCACCAAAACTTGTTCGGTTGATGCTTTCGCGAGAAGTCAATGCACTGAGCAAATAGAGAAAGACTCCAAGGAAAAGTAGCTTCGCAAAGTATGAAAATACGGCAAGGGCCATAGTGCTCATTGGATCGAGATTGCGAGCAATTCGTGAGACTCCAATATGAATTGCGAAATAAATGATGACAACAAATTGTGCGATGAGCGCGCCTAGGAAACCAGCAAGCCCTACAAAAAACGTGCTAAATCCAATTGCAATAATGCCAACAATAAAAGATGGCACTAACGCACCGCGTAACATCAGAGTTTCGGCGCTCTTTTGCTCAGACATATACGGAATCTTTTTTTCCAGTGCGTGTAACTACGATTGTAATTGTTGCAAGGACAGCAGCAGCTGCTAGCGCAACCCACATTGGTGCGAAGGCAGAAATAGTTATTGGAAAGGCAAGTGTTGCTGTCCATAAATACATAATCACAGCTGTTCGAACATGCGAATTTCCTGCTGATAGCAATCTATGGTGAAGATGATCTTTATCCGGGGCAAATGGTGAACGACCTGCACGTAGACGCCGTGAAATTGCAAGAACTAAATCAGCTAGTGGTATTGCAAGAACTGCAAATGGCAACAACAACGGCAATAACGTCGGACCTGCTTCAACTGCTGAGATTGCATTGGGATCAACTTGTCCCGTTAATGTAATTGCAGCTGATGCCAGCAATAAACCTAAGAACATCGAACCCGAATCGCCCATAAATATCCGTGCAGGGTGTGAATTATGAGGCAAGAAACCTAAACAAATTCCAATAAGCACCGCAGTCATAAGAGACGGGGCGCCAGCTCGGCTAAAGCCCCATACCACCGCTAAAAGATAAGCAAATGTGAAGAAAGCAGCTCCTGCGATCGCAACGATGCCCGCAGCTAAACCGTCTAATCCATCAATAAAGTTAACGGCATTGATAGTGACTAAAACAATTAACACTGTGACAAGTTGGCCAATACTTGGCGGCAGAGTAATCACTCCATTAATTGGTAACCACAAGATTTGAATTCCGTAGATAAGTAAGATGCCAGCAGCCAGTGCTTGGCCCGCCAATTTTGTTAGTGCATCTAATTGGAAGCGGTCATCAGCCATTCCGAGTAATACAAGAAAAGTTCCAGCTAAGAAAATTCCTTGCGCTTCGTGACCAAATGATTTTCCGACAAGTGTCAGATGCTGGACAATGATGAAAGTAACTGACATCGCTGCCCACATGGCGACTCCACCCCACCGTGGAGTTGGTGATGTATGAACATCTCTTGTTCGCACTAAAGCAACCGCACCAAATCTGGAGGCGAGTGATTTTACGAAGGGAGTAATCAAATAACACAGTGCTGCAGATAGCAGCAGTGTGAACATGTACTCACGCATGGAGTAAGTCTATGCGTTATAAATTGGGAATTTCGAAGTTAAGGCGTGAACTTCGCTCTTAATTCCTGCCAACACCGATGGATCTTCACTACGGATTGCACGTGAAATCAATGAAGCAATGATCTTCATCTCTTCGACGCCCATTCCTTGTGTAGTTGTCGCAGGTGTTCCCACACGAATACCACTGGTAATTCCTGGCTTTTCTGGATCAAAAGGAATTGAATTCTTATTTAAAACAATTCCAGCATTTCCACAACGCTCATCTGCAACTTTTCCGTTAACTCCAGTTCCGCGAATATCAATCAGAGCTAAGTGGGTTTGAGTTCCACCAGAGACTGCGCGCATTCCCTCGCCTTCAAGAGCCGTACAGAGTGCTTGTGCATTGACGATGACATCCTTTGCATACTTTTGATATTCAGGAGTTGCGCACTCCTTAAGAGCAACAGCTTTTCCAGCAACTGCAGACATAATCGGTCCACCTTGCATTCCAGGAAATACTGCCTTATCAATTGCCGCTGCGTGTGCTTCTTTTGCAAGAATCATTCCACCGCGTGGTCCGCGCAGAACTTTGTGTGTTGTAAATGAAACAACATCTGCATACGGAACTGGAGATGGAATAGCTTTGCCAGCAACCAAACCAATGAAGTGCGCTGCATCGACCCACATGATTGCGCCAACCTCATCACAGATTGCGCGTACCTTTTCAAAATCAACCAAGCTCGGATAAGCAGTTGCGCCTGAGCAAATCATCTTTGGCTTATTAGCAATTGCGAGGTCACGCAATTCATCGTAATCAATGAGTTCTGTATCTTGTCGAACTCCGTATGAAACTACGTTAAACCATTTTCCAGAAAAGTTAACTGGTGAACCATGTGTGAGATGGCCACCATGTGGCAATGACATGGCAAGTACAGTGTCACCAGGTTTTGTAAATGCTTGGTACACCGCAATATTTGCACTCGCACCCGAGTGCGGTTGAACGTTTGCATGGTCAGCACCGAATAAAGATTTAGCGCGCTCTATTGCAAGATTTTCGGCTTTATCTACTTCTTCGCATCCGCAGTAATAACGCTTACCTGGATAACCTTCTGCGTATTTGTTGGAAAGTGTCGAACCTAGGGCGGCAAGGACTGCACGCGACGTAAAGTTTTCGCTCGCGATCAATTGCAAGTTTGTCTGTTGGCGCTTGAGTTCTGAGAGCAGTACCGAAGAAATCTCAGGATCTTGCTTGCTCAATAAATCGAAGTCTGGGCCGTAGAAAATATCTTTCGTCATTTGGAGATTCTAATCTGCCATGACGAAATTGTCAGGAGATGCTTTTTGGCAGGGATTCACGCGAGATTGCCCCTTCTCGCACGAGTTCCATTCCATCATCTGAAACGTTTATAACCGTAGTACGAGGTCCAGCTGGAAGATGGCCGCCATCAAAAATTACATCGACACCAGAATTTTCAAATCTGTCGACATCAAGCAAAGTTGGCAGACCGTTACTTGTGATTGATGCAATTGCCAGTGGACCAGTTTTTTGCATGAGGTCTAGAACGAATCCTTCTTGTGGCATGCGCAAACTAATTTGATCGAGTCTTTGTGCATCCCATAAATCCCAAGCCAATCCAATTTGTGGTTTCACATTGAGGCTGAGTAAACCTGGCCAAAAAGTATTCGTTAATTCTTGAACATCTGTGCGCATGCTTCGTGATAAACCTTGTGCTGTCTTCGCAGTAGGAATTATCACCTGTGCTACTACTCCGAGTGCATCACCGCGAAGTACGTGCATCGCGCGAACAGCAAAATGGCTAAATGCATCACAGGCATACACATATCCATGCTCAAGTGGCACAACAATGACGTAACCATCTCGAATTGATTTAAGTGCGCGCGCTAAATGCTCAGATCGATCACCACTGGTGATGTCTATTTTTTCCACTTGATTGTTCATGTCATTTTCCGAATCGCACTTGTCCAGCGAGGACGACCAACTAAATCCTGATGTAAGAGTATCTCCTCAAAATCCTGACGTAAAACTTCAGCAATAAGTTCGCCTTGTCTTTCATTGTGCTCTATTGCTAACAAGCCTCCCGACTTAAGAAGGCGTGAGGCAGATGCAATAAAAGCACGGGGCGCATCCATTCCATCTTTGCCACCAAATAATGCAATCGCAGGTTCGTGCTCAACAACATCTCTTGGTAAATCTGACTCATCTTCGATGTATGGAGGATTAGCAATTACGACATCACATTTGATACCTATAAGTGCATCGCTTACATCACTGTGCACGATTCTTAAATCTTCAACTATTGCTTCTACATTCTTCTTGAGCCATACAAGGGCATCATCACTTTTTTCTACAGCAATAACTCGACTATTTACTGATTCTGTCGCAATTGCTAATGCCAGCGCACCTGAACCCGAACCAAGATCTATCACGCTAACAGGAGCTGGCAAGTTTGCGATGTGATTAAGCACAGCACCAACAAGCAGTTCGCTCTCTGGGCGGGGCACTAAAACGCCAGGCCCAACTTTTAGTTCGAGATTACGAAAATATGCTGTACCAGTTATGTATTGAAGCGGTTCGTGAGAAATCCGTCGCGCCAATAAATCGTGAAAAGTTTCTAGTGCTATTGCATTATCTCCAAGAGATTCGAGAGTGCGTTCGAGAACTAGCGGATTATGTAAATCCATTCGAGAAATTCCAAGCACATGAGCAAGAAGTATTTCCGCGTC
>JAPOHK010000044.1 GCA_029979485.1 Candidatus Planktophila limnetica | reverse complement strand
GTAATCTTCAATAGGCTCTTGATCTGCCAAGGTGGTTTTGGTGCATCTGTCAGTGGTGTTGGGGTTCGACAAATTTATGAAACTTTATTTGGTGTTACTGGATCAAGAATTGATCCCGCTAAGGCTATATTTCCTGATGGAAGACCACCGGTGAAAATTCCAAAGATTTCACCTGCGACGAAATTGAAGGAGGACCAATGAGTTCTCTGACTTCACGTAGTATTTATCGACGTAGATCTCGCACGTCAGTCTTTGCCGGATTCGATCCAATACTTACGGGAGCGGTAGCTGCTCTTTTAGTAATTGGAACTCTGCTTGTTTATGCAGATACACGTGATTGGTATGCAGCTAATGGCTTAGATCCTCAGTATTACTTAAAGCGTCACGTGCTCAATATTTTAATTGGAGTACTGCTCGCATGGGGAACCACAATTATTGATTACCGGTTATTACGTGCCTACACGCCAATTCTTTGGGGATTAGGAGTCTTGGGTTTAATTATTGTTTTAATTCCTGGACTTGGTGCTGAAGTTAACGGAGCTAAAGCCTGGATTGCTCTGCCAGGTGGATTTCAAATTCAACCCGCAGAATTAGCAAAGATTTCAATAATTGTCGGAATGTCCATGATTCTCTCTGAGCGCACACATGACAGTAATGAACCAACTTCGAGAGATGTTTTTCAAGCGCTACTTGTGGCGGGAATTCCAGTCTTATTTATTCTGATGCAACCCGATATGGGAACGGTTTTTATCATTAGCACCGCCGTCGTAACAATCATTGCCGTATCTGGCGCATCTTCTCGTTGGGTAGTCGCACTCTTACTCATTGCAGTCATTGGAGCTTTTGGAGCAACAAAGGCAGGCGTGATTAATTCATATCAAGTAAATCGCTTGCAGTCATTCGTTAATCCAAACGCAGATACACAGGGAAGTGGTTACCAACTTCGTCAGGCACGCATCACCGTTGGTTCTGGCGGCTTATTCGGTACAGGACTATTTGATGGACCGCAGACAAACGGAAGATTCGTTCCGGAACAGCAAACAGACTTTATTTTTACTGTTGCTGGAGAACAACTTGGATTTGTTGGAAGCGCAGGAATCGTTTTACTGTATTTAATAATTCTGATGCGAGCTTTTGCTATTGCTCGAAGAACGAATGATCCCTATGGAAGACTTGTAGCGACAGGTGTAACTGCCTGGTTTGCTTTTCAAATCTTTGAAAATATAGGAATGACACTTGGATTGATGCCGATGACTGGCGTACCTTTACCATTTTTGTCATACGGAGGATCGAGCATGTTTGCAACGCTGATTGGATTTGGCTTGTTGCAAAATGTGCATGCAAGGTATCGCGGTTAATCTCGAATACACGCTCAATTTGCTCCTTACTTGGGTTTGACCGAAACATCTGCCATACTTTCCTCACAGTTCAGCGCGGCTCGCGAGCACTTCGCGGTACACGCCTAGCGCGAACTCACAGAAGATTTGCTTGACGAGTTAGTACTTTTCGAAGTTCAAACCACTTCAAGCCAGAGCGCGTTTACATAAACGCATAGAGGATTTGGTGCCATGGCTATTGAGCCAAAAACGCCGCGCAAGCGTGCGGCTAAGAAAGCTAGTTCAAAAAAATCAGATGCAGTTGAGAGTTCTGACGCACCCGAAACTAAGAGCGCGACAAAGAAAAAGTCTGCATCTATTCCCGTTCCAATGTTTCAAGCAGCACCAGTAGTTGAAAAAGCCGCACGGCCAGCAAAGAAAGCTGTGCCAGAAGTAGATGCAGATGATTCAAGTGAAGATGATTCACGCACGGGTAGAAATCGCCGTCGTCGTCGTGGAGGACGCGGTCGTCGTAAAGGTGGAGCAGAATCTGGCGATAGTCAGAATGAAAATTCAGTAGCACCATCTACGGATGAATCAGAAGAATCGACAACACATCGCCGTCGCCGTCGCCGTCGCGCAACAGGAGAAGGCGTTGTACCCGGAGAGACTGTTGAAGAAGATGGCGTACTAACTGTTGTAAAAGTCCGTGAAGTTCGCGAACGCACACCACGCGTTGAAGCACGTCGTGGACGTCGTGATCGTTTGGATCGACCAGAGCGTGGCGAACGCCGCGAATATCGCGAGCCTTATCGCCGTCGCGGAACAATAATTACAGATTCAGAATTCTTAGCACGACGTGAAAATGTTGATCGTGAAATGGTTGTTCGCCAAATCGATGATCGCATCCAGATTGCGGTTATCGAAGACAAGGTAATGGTTGAGCACTACGTCAACCGAAACAGCAATGTTTCCTACGTTGGAAACGTTTACCTTGGCCGCGTTCAGAACGTTCTTCCATCTATGGAAGCGGCATTCGTTGATATTGGTAAAGGCCGCAACGCAGTTCTTTATGCAGGTGAAGTAAATTGGGATGCTGCTGGTATCTCTGAATCAGAACCACGCAAAATTGAGATGGTTTTAAAAACTGGACAACCCGTTCTTGTTCAAGTTACAAAAGATCCAATTGGCCAAAAGGGTGCACGTCTAACAAGTCAGATTTCTCTCCCAGGTCGATACGTTGTTTATGTTCCTGGTGGCGGAATGAGCGGCATTAGTCGCAGCCTTCCAGAACAAGAACGCAACCGTCTCAAGGCAATATTAAAAGATTTAATTCCTGAAGGAGCTGGCGTAATTGTTCGAACTGCTGCCGAAGGTGCAAGCGAGGAAGAAATTACGAGCGACGTTGCTCGTTTGAAATCTCAGTGGGAAGATATTTATCAGAAATCTGAAAATCCAAACTTCCACGCACCAGCTGCGCTTTATTCAGAGCCAGATCTTGCTGTTCGAGTTATCCGCGATATTTTCAACGAAGACTTCCGTAAGTTAATTGTTCAGGGCAGTCAGGCATATGAAGAAATCAGTAGCTACCTCGGATTTATTGCACCAGAGTTAGTCTCTAAATTAGAGAAGTACACAGGTACCGGAGATTTATTCGCCGAATATCGTGTAGAAGAACAGTTGTCTAAGGCATTTGATCGCAAAGTTTATTTGCCATCAGGTGGATCACTCGTGATCGATCGTACAGAGGCAATGATTGTGATTGATGTGAACACCGGTAAGTTCATCGGTAAGGGTGGAAACCTCGAAGAAACGGTTACAAAAAATAACCTTGAAGCAGCAGAAGAAATTGCTCGCCAACTTCGCTTGCGCGACTTGGGTGGAATTATTGTTATCGATTTCATCGACATGATTCTTGAATCAAACCGCGAGGCAGTCCTGCGCAGACTTGTTGAATGCCTTGGACGCGATCGAACTAAGCACCAAGTCGCAGAAGTAACTTCACTCGGCTTAGTTCAGATGACTCGTAAGCGCGTCGGACAAGGTCTTATTGAAGCTTTCTCAACGACATGTGATTCATGTTCGGGTCGTGGAATTCATATTCACACAGAACCAGTGAAGATGAAGGCACCAATGCCGCAAGTGAATTCACAATCTGCAACTCATGAAGATGTTGAGGAATCAGCAGCAACAGCACATGAATTTATCGAAGTACAAAATGATGAATCAGAACTGACTGAAGCTAAGAAGGATTCACAGAATCAAAAGCCTGGTGGTCGCAAACGCCGCCGAGCCGTGAGCACTGGAGTAGTCACTCCTGGCTCTGGGGAATGAGCATAAAACCCGACTCAGTTTGACCCGTGGGTGCGGTTCTCCGTACCCTTAGCGCCTGCCCGATTCGCACGAAGTGCTGATCAGGCCTTACGAAGTGGAGTAGTTACGTGTACGCAATCGTGAAAGCTGGCGGACGCCAGGAGAAAGTCACTGTTGGAGAGACAATTCTTGTCGATCACCTTGATAGCAAGAGTGGTGCAACAGTTTCATTTTCTGCTGTCCTAGTTGTCGATGGCGCAACTGTTACTTCAGACCCAAAGGCACTCTCGTCAGTCAAGGTAACTGGTGAAGTTATTGATGATGTCAAGGGTCCAAAAATCGATATCTTGCGTTACAAGAACAAGACCGGTTTCCGCCGTCGTCAAGGTTTTCGTTCGCAACATACTCGCGTAAAAATTACAGCTATTAATATTTAACCAATAAGTATCCAACCGAGACGTCAATAGGAGTTGAGCAATGGCAAGTAAAAAGGGTGTCTCCTCGACACGTAACGGTCGCGATTCAAATGCCCAGTACCTCGGCATTAAGCGCTTCGGTGGTCAGGTTGTTAACAGCGGTGAAATTCTTGTTCGCCAGCGCGGAACAAAGTTTCACCCGGGTGCAAACGTTGGTCGCGGCAAAGATGACACTCTCTTCGCTCTAGCAGCAGGAGCAGTTGAATTCGGTCGCGCTCGCGGACGCAATGTAGTGAATGTGGTTCCAGTAGCTTAATTTTCGGTTCTTACGAAAGAGCGAGCCGCGTTCATGTGCGGCTCGCTTTTTTATTTCATTAGTAAACCATTAACAGATTAAAGAGAGGAAAACGCAGATGACAACATTTGTCGATCGCGTAACTCTCTATGCCACTGCAGGAAAAGGCGGCGACGGTTGTGTCTCTGTAAAGCGCGAAAAATTTAAACCCCTCGGCGGACCAGATGGTGGAAATGGCGGACGCGGAGGAGATGTAATTTTGGTTGTCGACCCAAATGTCACAACTCTTCTAGATTTTCATCATTCACCACATCGCAAAGCAACATCCGGTCACCAAGGTTATGGCGATCGCAAAGATGGTGTCTTTGGAGAAGATTTAGTTCTAGGTGTTCCAAATGGAACAGTCGTTTATGACAATCAGGGTGTAATGCTTGCTGATTTAGTTGGGATCGGAACAACTTTTATTGCAGCGCAAGGCGGACATGGTGGTTTAGGAAATTTAGCGCTCTCATCTTCAAAGCGCCGTGCACCAGGTTTCGCACTCCTTGGTGAGCCAGGTGAAGAACGCACACTTGTTCTAGAACTCAAATCTGTTGCTGATATTGCGTTAGTCGGATTTCCTAGTGCAGGAAAATCCTCTCTCATTGCCGCAATTTCTGCTGCCCGTCCAAAGATTGCTGATTATCCATTTACAACTCTTGTTCCAAACCTTGGCGTAGTTCAAGCTGGCGATACTCGATTTACTGTTGCAGATGTTCCAGGATTAATTCCTGGTGCAAGCCACGGTAAAGGCTTAGGTCTTGAATTCTTGCGCCACGTAGAACGTTGCGTCGCACTCGTTCACGTATTGGATTGTGGAACTCTAGAAACAGATCGAAACCCAATAGTTGATCTAGAAGTTATTGAAAACGAGTTAGCAATTTATGGTGGACTCGAAGATCGCACACGCATTGTTGCTCTAAATAAAATCGATTTACCTGATGGCAAAGCCATGGCGGACATGGTTGCCCAAACACTTCGCGATAAAGGTTATGACGTTTATTTAGTATCTGCTGCTTCGCGTGAAGGACTTACTGAACTCACTTATGCGATGGCGCGACTTATTCAAAAAGCGCGTATTGAAGCAAAAACTGAAGAACGCACTCGCATTATTCTGCGCCCGACTCCGGTTGATGATTCAGGATTTACGGTCAAGGCAAATGCGGATGGTTCATTTACAGTGCGCGGAAATAAAGTTGTTCGCTGGGTTCGCCAGACAAACTTTAAAAATGCAGAAGCAATTGGATATCTTGCAGATCGCCTTGCACAGTTGGGAGTTGAAAAAGAGCTGTACAAGCAAGGCGCAGTCGCAGGAAGTGAAGTTCGAATTGGTTCTGGAGATAACGAAGTCATCTTCGATTGGGAACCAACCATCGAAGCCGGCGCGGAACAATTAGCTGGACACCTTCATCGTCGTGGAGAAGATTCACGTCTTGATTCAACGTGGAAACCAGAACGCGAAATTAATGTGCTTAGCGATGATGAAATTGCCCGTCAATGGGAATACAACGTAAGTGACCCACATTCGCCTAAACTTGTAGAAGTAGACGCCGCTGATGAAGAGGGTGAACAATGAATCGCGAGGTAGTAACTAGTGCGAAGCGCGTTGTCATAAAGATTGGATCTTCATCTCTTACCGGCAAGGCTGGTTCAGCGTTGGATGATTCATCGGTTGAAAAAATCGTCAACGTCGTTGCTGATTTAAGATCACGCGGGGCCGAAGTTTTGGTTGTCTCATCTGGTGCCATCGCTGCTGGCTTAGCTCCACTCGGTTTAACTACTCGTCCAAAAGATCTTGCAACGCAACAAGCTGCAGCATCAGTGGGACAAGGATTGTTGATTGCTCGGTACACCGATCACTTGGCGCGTCATAAGATCACTGCCTCTCAAGTTCTTTTAACAACAGAAGATATAGTTCGTCGTTCTCATTATCAGAATGCTCAACGCACCCTTACTAAACTCATTTCACTTGGTGTTGTCCCAATTATTAACGAAAATGATTCTGTTGGTACCCAAGAGATTAGATTCGGCGATAACGATCGCCTGGCCGCTTTAGTCGCACTCTTGGTTAACGCTGATTTACTTGTATTAGTCTCAGATATCGATGCTCTCTATGACGCACCTCCAACACAGTCAGGTGCGAAAGCTATTCACGATGTTGCAAAGATTTCAGATATAGATTCACTCACCTTGGGCGGAGCAGGTTCTGCGGGTGTAGGTAGCGGTGGAATGGTTACAAAAGTTGAAGCCGCGCGAATTTCAACAAGTGCTGGAATCGCGATGCTACTTACTTCACTCGAACAATCTGGTGAAACTTTGGCAGGAAAACCACTCGGTACTCTTTTTCATGCACAAGCAAACAAATCTAATTCGCGCATGCTTTGGCTTGCCCACGCTTCGACGCCGCGAGGTCGCCTCACGCTCGACGCAGGCGCTGTGACAGCAATTTTGGAACGTGGAGTTTCCCTTTTGCCAGCAGGAGTAACTGCGGTGCATGGTGATTTCATTTCTGGTGATGCCATCGAGTTAGCCAGTGCAGATGGAAAAGTTATTGCCCGCGGACTAGTTGCTTTTGATAGCGAAGAAATTCCTGCAATGTTGGGACGTTCAACAAAGGATCTAGCACAGAGTCTTGGTCCAGAATACGAGCGCGAACTCGTACATAGAGATGACTTAGTTCTGCTCTGAAATTTCTTTCAGTACTGCTGCAGTAAATGCTTCATTGTTTCCATTATCAGTTGGTTCATCACTTAATTTCACGATTACCACTTGATAATTTGGATCTGTATAAACATATTGACCGTGCAATCCAAGCAACATAGTTGTACCTGGATATGGATGCCATACCTGCGCCCCATAACCCCAATCTCTATCTAATTTAG
>JAPOHK010000017.1 GCA_029979485.1 Candidatus Planktophila limnetica | reverse complement strand
GTAAGAAAGCTGCATTTAACGCATGTCGATTCGGAAGACCAAATGAAATATTTGACGCACCCAGAGTCATATTCAAACCAAATTTTTCGCGGATGAGGTGAATAGTTTCTAGGGTAATTTTTACTGCTTCTGGATCTGCGCCCACTGTCATAGCAAGTGGATCAATAACTAAGTTATCAAGTGAGATTCCGTGCTTTTCTACAGCGCGGATAATTTTTTCTGTGATTACGATTCGCTCAGCAGCAGTTGCTGGGATACCAATTTCATCATTTGGCAAGGCAATAATTGCAGCGTTGTGTTTTTTGATAAGTGGCAAGATTAAATCCATACGATCATCTTCACCGGTCATTGAGTTAACGAGTGCTTTGCCTTCATAAGCCTCAAGACCTGCTTGCAGCGCTTCGATAACTGATGAGTCAATACAAATTGGTAGATCTGTAATTCCCTGAATCATCTTGATTGCTTTAGAAAGAAGTGCTGGTTCATCTGTTAGAGGAACACCCATATTGACATCGAGCATGTCAGCGCCGCCCTTAACTTGGGATTCCACATCTACGGCAATAGTTGAAAGATCGCCGGCGCGTAGTAACTCTTGAAACTTCTTGCGACCTGTTGGGTTGATGCGCTCACCAATAATTACGAAAGGTTGGTCGTGACCAATTGTGACGGTCTTTGACGCGGATTGAACGACTGTATGCATGTGATGTGCTCCTGTTATTTGTATTGGTGTGGTGTTCGGCCGAGGTCGCGCATTAACCGCTCAAGAGTTTCATCGTGGCGGAAATCTGTAATGTGTAATCCACGCACACCTGGCAAGGAAAGTGCGTGCTTGGCTTGTTCTAGCGCAAGTTGATATGCAGCTTCTGCTTGATCTGCTGATTGCGCAACACGATCAATAACATCTTGGGGAACACTTATGCCCGGAACTTTATCGTTCATAAAGCTAAGTGGCTTTGCACTCTTAATGAGAACAACGCTAGGAATAATTGCTAACTCTGGAACAGTGGCAGCGACACCGGCACAGAATTTTTCTAAGCGATCTGGGTGATAACCAATTTGTAGTTGAATCATTTGAGCACCTGCTCTGTGCTTCTTTAGCGCCCGCTCGATGCGGTAATCATGTGGGGGAGCGAAGGGGTTTTCAACGGAGCAAATAAAGAAGTTAGGCGCAGGGTTGAGTTTGCGACCAGAGAGATAAGTACCGGCATTAAGAATTGATGCCACATTAATTGCTTGTGGGCCATCTAAATCAAAGACGCGACGTGTCTCTGGTTCATCGCCTGCGGTGACGTCATCGCCGGTAAGGAGCGCAATATTTTCAATACCGTGCAGATTTGCACCGGCCATATCTGCTTGAACGGCAAGACGATTCTTATCGCGGCAGACAATTTGCATGATTGGTTCGAGGCCGTGCTGTTTCATTGCAATTGCTACTGAGACATTTGATGCGTGCGCATGAGCCGCGGTGTTATCCGTTGCATTTACTGCCACAAACCATGGAGCAAGACGATCTACATTTTTCTTAACTTGTTCCATACCGCCACCATCAATGACGGGAAATTCAGCGGTGTAAACAACGTCCTTAGTTTGTGTCAGTAAATCGCGCAGCTTTGACATTAATGTGCGCCCGTCTCTTCTTTACGTTTAGCCCACCCTGCAGGAGTTTGTTGATCACGCTTTGTAATCAAGTTAACCCATGAAGATGTTCCCTTGAGTTGCATATCAACAGGTGGACGCAAATCGTTGTAATGCTATTTCCACACGGTCGGTAGTGGAAGAGAAACTTTACGATCGTAGGCCTTAACCCAAACACATCTCATCTCTGGTTTTACTTCGCAATGACCATCTTCGCGGACCCCACCGCAAGGACCATTGCGCAGTGTTTTTGGACATGTCATTGGACACGTCATACCTGTTGAGTGCAATACGCATTGACCGCACATTGTGCAATCCCAAACAGGCTTTTTCATGCCATGTTCGACCGCTAACAACAGGTTTAATAATTTAGGCATTTACAAGTGCACGCTTCTTTTGGATTAAATCCTTAGCAACGCGAACTGCAGTTGATGCATCCGCTGCAAAGCCATCTGCTCCAACAGCATCTGCATATTCCTGTGTTACAGGTGCGCCACCCACCATGATGATTACCTTGTCGCGAAGACCAGCTTTTGTGATCTCGTGGATGTTGACCTTAAACATTGGCATTGTTGTTGTGAGAAATGCTGACATTCCCAAAATATCTGGTTGGTGTTCGTTAATTGCTGCAACAAACTTCTCTGGAGCAACCTGAACACCAATATCAATAACCTTAAATCCAGCTCCTTCGAGCATGATATTTACAAGGTTCTTGCCGATGTCATGAACATCGCCTTTAACTGTTCCCATAAGGAATGTTCCAACTGTTTCAGCGCCAGTTTCGGCCAATAGAGGACGCAAAACATTGAGTGCACCGGACATTGCCTTACCGGCAATAAGCATTTCTGGAACGAAGTAATCGCCACGTTCAAAACGTGCGCCAACTTCTTCAAGAGATGGAATAAGTGCTTCGAACAAAATGGTGTCTGGTCCCATTCCTTCTGCAAGCGCCTTATTTGTGAGTTCGAGTACTGCAGGAGCATTGCCAATCATCGTTTCATCAAAGAGAGCCTTGATGATCTCGTCATGTGTCATGCTGCGCCGACCTTTCCTATTTTTTGATTAGGCATCTGGGGTTTTTTCTTGCGATTAATTTGTACTGCATCGATTTCAGAGACAATGAGATCTCCAATTCGAATAAGTTCTTTGCTGCTTAAGCGAGTAGATGGGCCAGAGACAGAGATGGCACCGACGACTCGACCATCTAGTTCGCGAATAGGGGCTGCAACTGCAACCAAACCTTCTTCTAATTCATCTTCGATAATTGCATATCCGCGTCGACGTACTTCTTCGAGTTCTTCAAGCAAACGTGTGCGAGATGTAATTGTCTTATCTGTGAGGCGCTCAAGACGGCCAGATGAGATGGTTACAGCAGAGTATGCGAGCAATACTTTTCCAAGTGCGGATGCGTGATAAGGAACGCGCTTTCCGATCCAGTTAGTTGCTCCTAATAGATATTGACCATCTACTTGATCTAATAGATTGATGAATCCGTTTCCGGGAACAGCTAAGTTTGAAGTTTCGCCAGTGCGATCAGAGAGCGTTTCAAGCACAGAGCGCATACGTGCTACGAGTACAGAATCTTGATTTTGCTCGCGTGCGAAAGATGTCAGCACGTGTCCTGCTAAGAATGCACCGTTGCGATCGCGTTGAACAAGACCTGCACGTTCGAGTGCTCCAAGAATTCGAGATGTTGTGCTCTTTGGAATGTCATGAGTGCGCGCAAGTGAACCAAGTAGTTGCGGTGCATTTGATTGCAAGACATCTGTGAGCAACGCAGTAGCGCGATCAATCGCTTGCGTTCCAGTTGTTAACTCGGATTTAGCCATGTGGCCCCTCCCGAAACTGTTTCACTATATGGAACCCCTGTTCCATGTTCCTAGCGTATTGTTCTGGCGTGTGAGCGGTCAATAGCCACGCACATTAGAGTTGAATTACCCGCACAAGCTTTACTGATCTGAAAGGCCACCACCGTGTTCCAGAACAAGATGCCGCGTTATGACATATTGAGTCAAGAATCTATGGCAACGCTGCATGCAGGCTGGCGTCGTATCGTCTCTGAAATTGGTATCGAGTTTGCATCTCCTTGGGCAGTGGACATGTTGCGCGAAGCGGGACAAGAAGTTTCTGGTGAAAACGTTAAGTTCGATCATGATTGGGTAATGAAGCAAGTCGCTAAAGCGCCGCGCGAATTTGATCTACGCGCTCGCAATCCAAAGAACAATGTTCATATTGGTGGCGACTCGATGGTTTTCGGTGCGGTGTATGGCCCACCTTTTGTACGTGAAGGCGATGTTCGTCGCGATGGTTCGTTCGCAGATTACGAAAACTTCTGCCGCCTTGCGCAATCCTTTGACTCACTCGATTCAGTCGGCGGTGTTGTAACAGAACCTAATGATTTATCTCTTGATTCACGTCACTTAGATATGGCATTTGCAGCAGCAACGCTTACTGATAAATTCTTTATGGGTAACGTCGTAACTCACGAAAACGCAAAAGATGTTATCCGTATTGCCTAAATCATTCACGGTGGCCGCGCAGCAATCGAAGAAACTCCAGCGCTGATTTCTCTGGTTAATTGCAATTCGCCATTGCGTTGGGATGATCGTATGTTGGACTCAATGCGCGAATACGCATTGGCGGGACAACCAGTTGTTACAACACCATTCTTGCTCATGGGTGCAATGAGTCCAGTAACAATTCCTGCAACTCTTGCACAGCAAATGGCAGAAGCACTCGTCGCTATTGCACTCGTCCAACTAATTCGCCCAGGTGCTCCAGTTGTATTTGGTTCATTCCTTTCAAACATTGATATGCAATCAGGATCACCACAATTTGGTACACCTGAATCAGGAATCGGCCTTCTCTGCACTGGACAAATTGCTCGTTCTCTTAACCTTCCATTTCGTGGCGGTGGCGGCTTGAACTCATCACAAACAGTTGATGCACAATCTGCGTATCAAACAATGATGACGATGATGCCAACATTCCTATCTGGTACTAACTGGGTGATGCACACAGCTGGATGGCTAGAAGGTGGATTAGTCTCTTCTTACGACAAGTTCGTTGTTGATATCGAAATCTTGCAATCATTGATGGCTGAATTCACGCCACTTGAATTTAACGAGGAATCGCTAGCTTTTGATGCTCACGTTGAAGTCGGCCACGGCGGTCACTTCCTTGGTGCGGCTCACACGATGGAGCGCTTCCGCGACTGCTTCTATCGACCATTTTTAACAAATAGCGATAACTACGAACGTTGGATGCGCCTGGGTGCAAAAGACACTCGTATGCGCGCTGAAGAAATTTGGAAGAAGAAGTTAGAAGAGTACGAAAAGCCAGAGATGGATGCACAAGTTCTCGCTGAACTTACTGAATTCGTTGCAAAACGTAAATCAGAACTCGACGCCTAAAGCTCTATAAAAATATGGCTGAAAGTACGCTCTATATAAATGGTGCGTGGGTTGCATCATCTGATGGAGCAGTGCGCGAAATCAGAAGTCCGCACGATAACTCTGTTGTTGCCATAGTTTCTGAAGCAACTGCTGCTGACACCCGCGATGCAATAAAAGCTGCTCGCGAATCTTTTGATTCTGGAGTCTATGCATCGTGGTCGATGAAAGATCGCTGTGCACTGGTTGAAAAAGTTGCAGATCTTATTAAGCGCGATGCCGAGATTCTTGCAGCCTTTGAAACTCGCGACACTGGTAAGCGCATGATTGAAACGCGTTATGACATGGCAGATATTGAAGCCACATTTCGCCACTTTGCAGCCCTTGGTTTGAAACTCAAAGATAGAAAAGTAGATGTAGGCGCCGATAACATCACAAGTGTTATTACCCACGAAGCAGTGGGCGTCTGCGCACTTATCGGTCCATGGAATTATCCATTGCTACAAATTTCATGGAAGGTTGCACCAGCGCTCGTTGCTGGATGCTCATTCATCATCAAACCAAGTGAGCTATCGCCATCTACTGCGATTCATTTGATGAAGTTATTAGAAGAAGCTGGATTGCCAAAAGGTGTTGCAAATTTAATCTGCGGAGCAGGTGCAACCGCAGGTGCTCCACTTACTGAGGATCCGCGAGTAGATCTGGTCTCCTTTACTGGCGGATTAGTAACTGGTCGTCGCATCATGGCAACGGCTGCGCAAACAGTTAAGAAAGTAGCACTCGAATTAGGTGGCAAGAATCCACATATTATTTTTGAAAATAGCAACCTTGATGCAGCCATTGATAACGCTGTCACAGGTGCGTTTTTGCACTCTGGTCAGGTGTGTTCTGCAGGTACACGAGTAATCGTTGAAAAATCTATCCACGAAAGAGTTGCTACTGAAATTGTGCGTCGTGCCAAGGCAATTTACGTCGGCGGACCAGATGACCCACGCACCGAAACAGGACCACTGATCAGCAAAGATCACTTGGCTAAAGTTGAGGCATATATGCAGGATGCAATAAAAGATGGTGCAACTATTTTGGTGGGCGGCTCTCGCATTAACCGCGAAGATTTAAATAAAGGTTGGTATTTCCCACCGACTGTTATTGATAATTGCCAATCAAAGATGAAGTGCGTTCAGGACGAATCATTTGGTCCAATTATGACAATTGAAACTTTCGAAACGGTTGAAGAAGCAATTGCACTAGGCAATGACACGATTTATGGATTATCTGGCGCCGTCTGGTGTGCGGATAAGAAGATTGCAAATCGCGTTGCCGGCGCACTTCGCCACGGAACAATCTGGGTAAATGATTTTGGTCCATATCGTCCTCAGGCAGAGTGGGGCGGATTCAAAGCTTCAGGCGTTGGCCGTGAATTAGGCGAGGCTGGATTGGATGAATACCTTGAAATTAAACACATTTGGACCAACAATGAGCCTGCGCGTTCCGGGTGGTTCGCCGATCCACAGTAAGAAAGCAAGATTTTAGGGGAGAGAACATGAGCTCAGCATCACCGATGATTTCAGTTCGAAATCTCTGGAAAGTATTTGGAAATAATCCAGAAAAAGTAATCGGCTCTCCTGATGCACTACTTACTCGCACAGAGTTACGCGCAAAGACTGGAAACACAATTGCAGTGCGCGATGTTTCATTTGATGTTGCACCTGGTGAAGTATTCGTTGTGATGGGTCTTTCGGGCTCAGGTAAATCAACTCTTGTTCGTTGTATGACCCGTTTAATCGAACCAACTCAGGGTCAACTTCAATTTGAAGGCGAAGATATTTTAAAAGTTGATAACGCCCGACTTCGTGAACTTCGCAAAACTCGTTTCTCAATGGTATTTCAGCACTTTGGTTTGCTGCCACATCGCAAAGTCATTGACAATATTGCTTATTCACTTGAAATTAACGGCGTTAAAAAAGATGCACGTCATGCACGCGCAAACGAAGTAATCGAACTAGTCGGTTTGCAAGGCTATGCCAATGCTTATCCAGAACAACTATCTGGTGGAATGCAACAGCGCGTTGGCTTGGCGCGAGCACTCGCAGTAGACCCTCAAGTTTTGTTCCTAGACGAGCCATTTAGCGCACTTGATCCACTTATTCGTCGCGATATGCAGCAAGAAGTTATCCGCCTGCACCACGAACTCGGCAAAACCATGGTCTTTATTACTCACGATTTATCTGAAGCCGTAAAGGTTGGCGACCGCATTGCAATCATGCGAGATGGCGCAATCGTTCAGATCGGAACTCCTGAAGATCTCGTTGCAAATCCAGCTGACGAATACGTAGCTAACTTCGTGCGAGACATTGCTAAGTCTCATGTACTAACTTTGAAGCACTTAGCTAGAAAAGCTGAACCAGGTGATGCCACTGATGGACCTGAACTTGCAGCGAACACAATCATTCGCGATGCCGCTCAAGTAATTTTGCAATCCCACAAGCCAGTACGGGTCAACGACAATGGCGCTGCCCTTGGGATTGTCTCTAGTGAGGATGTATTGCGGTTAATTTCTGGTGGCGCTTAATGAAGGTTCGTAAGTCCTATCTTCTTCTTGCCTCAGTAACAGTTTGGATTTTGCTAGGACGTTTACTAAATGGCACACACACTCTGCAGATAGCCACGTATGAGAACACAGCATTTACAAGTTACATCGGTGAAAAAGCTTTAGATTTTCGCGGCAATCGAACAGAGAGCACTGCCTTTATTTATTTCTTCAACCCGATTCGCGGAGCAATTGATGGTTTTGTCCAGATAATCAGAAATCTCATTGCAGTCCCAGCGCAAAACTCTGTTATTCCAATTATTGGATGGCTAGGAGTGGTTGCAATTGTTGCGTTTGCTGTTTATGCAACGAGTCAATGGCGAACTGCGCTTCTAGCAGTCTCACTTCTACTAGCATGTGGCGCTTTAGGCATGTGGCAATTCACTATGGATTCAATTGCAATGACATTGGCCGCGGTCCTTCTCTCATTGGCAATCGGTATCCCATTAGGAATATGGGCGGGTTTATCTGATCGGGTTTTAAAGATATTTACACCTTTTTTAGATTTAGCCCAGATTTTGCCGACTCTTGTTTACATGGCACCTATTGCACTCGTATTTATGATTGGCGCTGCTTCGGCAACGATTGCAACGATGATCTATTCGATTCCAATCGCAATACGTATCACAAGCCATGCAATTAGAAATTTGAATCAAGCACCTGTTGAAGCTGCCGAATCTATGGGATCGACGCAAAAGCAAAAATTGACCAAAGTCCAAATTCCAATGGCTAAGCAGATGATTGTGCTTGGAATTAATCAAACAGTGATGGCCGCTGTTTCATTCGTTGTTATCGCAGCCCTTATTGGTGCACCGGGACTTGGTAAGCCAGTTATTGAGGCTCTAATCATTCGAAACGTTGGTCAGGGATTTGTTGCCGGCTTTGCCGTTGTCTTCTTAGCGATTTTGCTCGATCGAAGCACAAGTGCTGCAGCTAAGCGCCAAGATTCTTTTATCCCAGAGACAGAGAAACAGATTAAAACAAAACGCATCACTTTGATAGTTGCTGGAATTCTTACAATTGTCGCGGTCTTTATGTCTCGCACAATGTTGTGGGCGGCGGTGTGGCCAAAGGAAGTCACCATTGCACCGCAAGTAGCAAAGGTTACTAATGATGCTACGGCTTGGATTTTAGAAAACCTCACAATATTTACAGTTGGTTTTAAAGATTTAATTTCCTATGCGTTTCTCAATCCTCTTGAAACTCAGCTTGCTGCATCTCCTTGGTATGTGACAGTTGCCATGATTGTGGCTCTTGCTCTCATTATTGGTGGAACAAGAATTGCAATTTTATCTTTTGTACTATCTATGGCAATTGTTTTATCCGGTCTTTGGTATGAAGCAATGTTGACACTTACTCAGACAATTGTCGGATGTTTATTGACGATGATAATTGGTCTAGCCCTTGGTATTTGGACAGGTCGCAGTGATCGGGCAGAAAGAGCGCTACGACCATTTCTTGATGCCGGACAAACTCTTCCAGCATTTGTTTATTTAGTGCCTATGTTGGGTTTGTTTGGTCCAACTCGTTTTACTGCAATTGCAACTGGCATCGTTTACTCCATCCCAGTTGTTGTAAAGATTGTGTGCGAAGGTATTCGAGCAGTTCCACATTCACTCATCGAGGCCGCAACTGCTGCAGGATCAACAACTCGTCAAATTATTACTAAGGTGCAATTGCCAGCTGCAAAGAAAACAATGTTGCTGGCCACGAATCAAGGTTTGATTTATGTATTGGCTGTCGTTGTAATTGGTGGCTTCGTTGGCGCAGGAGGTCTCGGTTACTTGGTAATCGCAGGTAACTCCAAGCCAGAGCTTCAGGGCAAGGGTCTAATTGCCGGCGTTGCCATCTTGCTCTTAGGCGTTATTTTCGACCGGATTATGCAAGCCGGCGCCCGTCGCTCCTCATAAAATCCTCATAACTTCTTCATAACATCCGGGAAATAGCCTCCAAAAGTACTAGTGCTGGCTCCATCTCAGCCCTAGGCTTTGAGCAATACATATAACTCATTAGGAGGGTTAATGAAATCACTATTCGGTCGCCGCTCGGCAATCGTTACTGCTGCAATTGCAACAGCAATCATTCTTTCAGGTTGCAGCAGCGTTAATGATTCTGCAAGCGAAGCATCAGGAGATTGCGGTTCTTACGCAATTGCAATGCACGCATGGGGCGGTTACACAGCTTCAGCACAGGTAGTTGCAGAAGTAGCAAAGCAAGAATTGGGTTGCACAATTACTCAGACAACTCTTGAAGAAGGCCCAGTCACTTATGACGCAATGGAAGCTGGAACAATCGACGTGATTATCGAAGATTGGGGCGGCGGACGTTGGAAAGAATGGACCGATCGCGGAGCTGTAGTTGAAGCTGGCGAAAACGGAAACATCGGAATTATCGGTATGTATGTTGCTCCATGGATGGTTGAAAAGTATCCAGACATTACTGATTCAAAGAACTTGAACAAGTACGCATCATTGTTTAAGACTGCTGATTCAGGTGGCAAGGGTGCTTGGTTTGAAGGCCCAACTGGTTACACAACTATCGGTGAGAAGATGGTTTCTGCTAACAAGTTGAACTTCAAAGTTATCTTCTCTGGTTCAGAAGCTGCTCTAGTTGATGGCTTCTTGAAGGCAGAAAAGAACAAGACTCCATTTATTGGTTATGCATGGCAGCCTTGGACACTTCACTCAAAGCTTCCAACACTTGATGCAGCTCGCGTTAAGTTCCCTGCTAATGACTGGAGCGATCCAGCTGCTGCAAGTGGACTAACTGACTATCCATCAACACCACTTATCAAGTTGATCTCTAAGAAGCTCAACGATGCTAATGATCCATTTACTAAACTTGTTAAGAACTTCAAGTGGACAAATGCTGATCAAAACGGTGTTGCAGCCGATCTTGAAGGCGGAATGTCAGCAGAGGAAGCAGCGAAGAAATGGATTGCTGCTAATCCAGACACTGTTGCTTCATGGATTGGTAAGTAAGTAAAAAAATCCTAAGAAGCAAGGCCCTTACTCAGTGAAAACCATTGAGTAAGGGCCTTGTTTTATTAGTAGACTCTTCGCATGAGTTCGCAATATGACTACATCATCGTTGGTGGCGGATCAGCTGGTTGCGCACTCGCTAATCGCCTGAGTGCTAACCCTTCACATAAAGTTTTAGTTTTAGAAGCTGGACGGCGTGATTACAAGTGGGATGTATTTATTCACATGCCTGCAGCGCTCGCATTTCCTATCGGCAGCAAGTTCTATGACTGGATGTATGAATCTGAACCAGAACCATTTATGAATGGTCGTCGTATCTATCACGCACGTGGAAAAGTTTTAGGT
>JAPOHK010000057.1 GCA_029979485.1 Candidatus Planktophila limnetica | reverse complement strand
GTATTACCGCCACGTAAACACGGAAATATTCCACTATGACATTAAACAAAGTTAAGTACGACATTGTGCGTGGTAATCCAACTCCTGAAGATATTGCTGCAATTGAATTCGCCATGTCTCATCACAAACATGAAGATTTGAAGCCAGTTGTAAAGCGCAGCGTGTGGGCACGTCCCGTTTTGCGTTCAGCCCTACCTCAGCACATAAAGTTTGGGTCAGGGCGAAATAACTAAATGCCAAGAATTGTTCTAGCTTCTCAATCAGCATCCAGACGTCGACTCCTAGAGTCCGCTGGGCTTTCACCAACAATTATGGTGAGCAATGTTGATGAAGAAACAGATTTTTTTAATGCAATGAAGCCCAAAGATATGGTTATTGCCTTAGCTATTACCAAAGCACACACAATCCGTGAACAAATCGATTTTCCTGCAATCATTATTGGTTGTGACTCAACCTTTGAGTTCGAGGGTCAATCATTAGGTAAACCAGGAGTTGCACATGTCGCCAAAGAGCGCGCGCAAAGAGTTCGAGGTAAATCGGGATATTTACACACAGGTCACTGCGTGATTGACACAAGTCAAGGTCGCGAAATAAGCGACCGCGTAACTACCAAAGTTACATTTACGGATATGTCAGACGCCGAAATTGATGACTACATAAATTCTGGTGAACCTCTTCACGTTGCCGGCGGCTTTACTCTCGATGGTTTTAGCTCGCCATTTATTCCTTCTATCGAAGGAGATTACACAAACGTTGTTGGTATCTCTATGCCGTTTCTTCGTAATGCCATGAAGCAACTTGGTTATGGGTGGCCAGAAGTGAAGTTGATGAAATGAAACGTGTATTAATAGCTAATCGAGGCGAAATTGCTGTGCGTGTTATACGCGCATGTTCAGATCATGGGCTAGAAAGTGTTGCGATTTATTCCGATGAAGATAGAAATTCATTGCATGCTCAGATGGCAACACATGCTTATGCACTCGGTGGAATAACCGCTGCTTCTACTTATTTGAATATTCCACGAATCATTGAAGTTGCAAAACAATCTGGTGCAGATGCCGTGCATCCTGGTTACGGTTTTCTCTCTGAAAATGCACTCTTCGCACAAAGTGTTATCGATGCAGGTTTGATTTGGATTGGGCCTCCACCAGCTGCAATTAAGGCACTCGGCGACAAGGTTTCAGCCCGCAAAATTGCTGCTAAAGCGGGGGCGCCTCTAGTTGCAGGTACCGCAGATCCAGTTGATAACGCCGATGAAATCATTGCCTTTGCAAAAGAACATGGCTTACCTGTTGCGATTAAAGCTGCACACGGTGGAGGTGGACGCGGGTTAAAGATTGCACACACATTGGAAGAAATACCGGAAGCATTTGCATCCGCCGTGCGTGAAGCAATTGCCGGATTTGGGCGAGGTGAGTGTTTTGTCGAGCGCTATTTAGAAAAGCCTCGCCACGTCGAAACTCAAGTTTTAGTCGATAAGAGTGGGCATGCTGTTGTCATTAGCACACGTGATTGTTCACTTCAACGTCGTCACCAGAAATTAGTTGAAGAAGCACCCGCTCCATTCTTAAGTGAAAAGCAGATTGAAGAGTTGTATCGATCAAGTAAAGCGATCATGTTAGAAGCTGGCTACGTAGGAGCAGGTACTTGCGAATTCCTTATTGGCGTGGATGGAACAATTTCATTTCTTGAAGTCAACACGCGACTTCAAGTTGAGCATCCCGTAAGCGAAGAAGTCACTGGTATCGACTTAGTTAGACAGCAATTTAGAATCGCAATGGGTGAAAATCTTGGATTTGATGATCCGGAAATCCGTGCGCACTCATTTGAATTTAGAATTAACGGAGAAGATCCTGGCAGAAATTTCTTGCCAGCTCCTGGTCGAATTACGCAGTGGCAGATTCCTACTGGCCCAGGCGTGAGAGTAGATGCTGGTTTTAGAAATGGCGACACAATCGGTGGAAACTTTGATTCACTCTTGGCAAAACTAATTGTCACTGGCGCAACTCGTGAAGAAGCAGTTCAACGAGCACGACGAGCTTTGGCTGAATTTAATATTGGCGGATTAGCCACAGCGCTTCCATTTCATAGAGCAATTATGGAAGATCCAGCTTTTACAGAAAATTTCAATATTTATACAAGTTATATTGAAAATGAATTCGTAAATGAAATTCCGCCATTTGCAGAATCTGCATTGGAATCTCAAACTCACGCAGCAGCAGAACATCTGGTGACAGAGATAAATGGAAAGCGTTTTGAAATTTTTGTTCATGCTCCTGAACCGGTACATAAACGTCATCGCGCTAAACAGGGTGCAAGTGGCGCTTCTACAGGCACCGCTCTTACTAGTCCGATGCAAGGCACGGTCGTAAAAATCTCAGTTGAAGATGGCCAGCACGTTGAAGTTGGCGAGTTGATAATGGTTCTAGAAGCGATGAAAATGGAACAACCTCTCAGCGCACATCGTTCTGGCATTATTTCAAATCTCAATGCGGTCATTGGCGAAACCGTTTCAAGCGGCAGCACACTTTGTGACATTATTGACGCATGACAAGTGATCAACTGCTCTACAGCGATCCATTGAAAGCTGCCGAACAAGCTGCTGCTGATATTGCAAAGCGCACAGGTGTTCTTTCTCACGACATTGCTTTAGTGATGGGTTCGGGGTGGGTGGATGCGGTTTCCGCACTTGGCGCGCCAGATTACGAATGTAACGCTGATGAAATTACAGGTTTTCTACCACCAGCTGTTGAAGGTCACTCAGGAAAAATTCGTTCTTACTCCATAAAAAGCGGAGATAGAGTTTTACGCGCTCTAGTCTTTCTTGGACGTACGCATTTGTATGAAGGTAAAGGAATAGAACCAGTTGTTCACGGTGTACGAACTGCAGTTAAATCTGGTTGTAAAGTTGTAATTCTCACCAACGCTTGTGGTGGCATAAATAAAGATTATTCAGTCGGTCAACCAGTTTTAATTCGCGACCATATTTCTCTGACTGCTACATCACCGCTTATTGGAGCGCACTTTGTTGATCTCACCGATCTTTATAGCAAGCGCATTAGATCAATTGTTAAAAGCGCGGATTCGTCATTAGCAGAAGGCGTCTACGTTCATTGGCGTGGTCCAACCTATGAAACTCCTGCTGAAATCCTCATGATGAGAACAATGGGTGCAGATTTAGTGGGAATGTCTACAGTTCCAGAAGCAATTGCAGCACACGCTCTGGGTGCAGAAGTACTTGGAATTTCTTTGGTCACAAATGCCGCCGCTGGTGTAACTGGAGAAAAACTCAATCATGAAGAAGTTATTGCTGCTGGAAAAGCCGCAGCAACTCGCATGGGAACTCTTCTCAAGGAAGTTATTCCGAAGTTACTCTAGGTTTATGGATTCAAATCTTCTAGCCGAAGTACGTGCATGGATTGAGGATGATCCAGATACAAAAACGGCGGCAGAATTAAGTGCGCTTCTCGACGCCAGAGATGAATCAGCTCTTAAAAAATATTTTGCAGGTTTCCTCGAATTCGGAACTGCTGGATTGCGGGGCCCGATTGGGCCAGGACCATCTTGTATGAATCAAGCTGTTGTTGGGCGTACTGCTGCGGGCCTAGTTAAATACATGAAAGAGCGCTCACTTACATCAGTGGTTATAGGGCGCGATGCAAGACATGGATCAGATATTTTCGAACAGATTAGCGCAGAAATTCTAAGTGGTGCTGGCTTAACGGTTTCAGTTTTACCGCGTCCGTTACCTACACCCGTTCTCGCTTTTGCCGTCAATGAATTACATGCCGACGTAGGAATCATGATTACAGCGAGCCACAACCCTGGCAGCGATAACGGATACAAAGTTTATTTAGGCGGAGTTGTCGATGGTGTTACGTATCGCGGCTCTCAGATTATTACCCCAGCAGATAAGCAAATTTCCGCTCATATTAAAAGTATTGAATCTCTTAAATCTATCCCTCGAGCAAAAAAATGGCACATCCTTGATGAAAACATAGTTGAGAAATATGTTGAAAGAACGAAAGTTCTAGCACCAAGACCGGGTGATCTAAAGATTGTTTACACAGCAATGCACGGGGTTGGGACAAAAACTTTGCAACGTGTATTTCATCGCGCTGGATTTGCCTCTCTGATTCTTGTCGAGTCTCAGGCACAACCAGACCCAGATTTCCCAACGTTGGTATTTCCTAATCCTGAAGAAGCAGGTGCGCTAGATCAAGCACTGGAAACTGCAAGAACATTTGACGCGGACCTGGTTATTGCAAATGACCCTGATGCGGATCGGTGTTCAGTTGCAATTAAGGATCGTGATCTCTCCTGGAGGGCTCTTCGCGGTGATGAAATTGGCGCAATCCTTGGTGAAGTAATGGCAAGAAGCGCTAAATCCGGAACTCTTGCAAACTCGATAGTTTCTTCATCCGTCCTATCTAAAATCGCAGCACGCCACAATTTAAATTTTGAAGAGACCCTCACTGGATTTAAATATATTGCAAAGATTCCAAATCTCATTTTTGGTTATGAAGAAGCAATTGGATTTTGTGTTGATTCGCAAACCGTCAACGACAAAGATGGAATATCTGCAGCTTTATTAATGGCACAGATTGCCACTGACTTAAGTACTGAGGGAAAAACTCTTCTTGATTTACTAGATGAAATCTGGAAAACGTATGACTTTCATGCGACGGAACAAATCTCAATTCGTGTAAATGATCTCTCTACTATTTCAAATCTCATGAAAAAATTACGTAACAATCCTCTATCGGATATAGCTGGCTTCAAACTCTTAGCAATGGATGATTTAGCAATACCCACTAACTCTTTGCCCCCAACCGATGGAATTCGTTTCACTCTAGAACAGAACATTCGAATCATCATTCGCCCGAGCGGTACAGAGCCAAAGATTAAGTGCTACATAGAAGTAGTTAATGAAGAAAAATCAGTTGCTCTCTCCCTACTTGAACAATTGCGCCCTTCACTGAGAGAATTGCTCTCGTAATTAACTTGCTTGTTTCAAAAGGGATTGGGTGAGGTAGATGAAGTACTACGGCCTCATTGACGGTTCCGATGCATCACTAAAAAGTTTTCTAAATGAGTTACCAGGCGTTGATGCAGTTGGTGCAGATGCGCGTGCTGCAATGTTGGCAACCCGGAGCATTAAGACCACGAGCAAGCGTTGGGCAATTGACACTGCAATCACCATGGTGGACTTAACAACTCTTGAAGGTGCTGACACCGTAGGGAAAGTTCAAGCCCTGTGTGCCAAGGCAGTCCGTCCAGATCCAACAGATCTCTCGGTCCCAAGTGTTGGCGCCGTCTGTGTGTATAACGACATGGTTTGCGTTGCGAGAAAACATTTAGATTCCATCGGTGGTGCTCACGTACCAGTAGCTGCTGTTTCAACTGCATTTCCTTCTGGTCGCGCATCTATGAAAGTTAAGATCCAAGACACGCAAGATGCCATTGATGCAGGTGCAGCCGAAATCGATATGGTCATAGATCGCGGAGCTTTTTTGTCTGGCAATTACATTGACGTATTTAACGAAATAGTTGCGATCAAGGAAATATGTGGCGACAATGCTCACCTGAAAGTTATCTTTGAAACAGGTGAGTTGGTCACCTATGACAACGTTCGTAAAGCTTCCTATTTAGCGATGCTAGCTGGCGCAGATTTCATCAAAACATCGACAGGCAAAGTTGCTCCAGCAGCGACTCCCCCTGTCGTACTTGTGATGCTCGAGGCAGTTCGTGATTTTTATGAAATGGCAGGTGTGCGCATCGGGGTTAAACCAGCAGGCGGAATACGTAATACCAAGGATGCAATCAAGCAATTAGTTTTGGTCAATGAGACTGCCGGTCCAGAGTGGCTCACGCCATCACTTTTTAGAATTGGTGCCAGCGCACTTCTCAATGATTTATTGATGCAACGCATGAAAATGGATGATGGCTACTACGCTAGCCCTCAGTATGTAACGATTGATTAATGGAGAAATTCGCATGACTTTTGAATATGCACCGGCGC
>JAPOHK010000101.1 GCA_029979485.1 Candidatus Planktophila limnetica | reverse complement strand
TGAATTTCCAAGACCATCTGCACCAAGTGCAAGTTGCGCCGGCCATGCAATCTTCTTGTCAGCAACCATGACTGGTTGTCCATCTAATGTATCTAATTTATCGAGCACTTGTTCGATGATGCGAAGGGACTGTTCTAATTCATTCATACGCACCAAGAAACGTCCATAAACATCTGCAGTATCTGCAGTGATGACATCGAATTCATAATTTTCGTAACCACAATATGGTTGCATCTTGCGCAAATCCCAAGGTAATCCAGTAGAACGAAGAACTGGTCCAGTAATGCCAAGCGTTGTACATCCAGCAAGATCTAAGTAACCGATTCCTTCAGTGCGCTTCATCCAGATGGAATTTCCGATAAGAAGTGCAGCGTTATCTTTAAAGTTTGTGCGGAGCGTCTTCACAAGTTCGCGAAGTTGCGAAGTCATTCCTGCAGGCAAATCTTGCGCTACTCCACCTGGGCGCACATAGGCCATATTCATACGAAGTCCGGTGATTGCTTCAAATGCATCAAGCACCATTTCGCGTTCGCGGAAAGCAAAGAACATGGGACCCATGGCACCGAGTTCGAGCGCACCAGTTCCGAGTGCAACCATGTGTGATGAAATGCGATTGAGTTCCATCATCAGAACACGAATTGCAGATGCGCGTTCTGTGACATCGCCAGTAATTCCCAATAATTTTTCAACCGCTAAGCAGTACGCAGTCTCGTTAAAGATTGGAGATAGGTAATCCATACGAGTTGCAAATGTGACTGCTTGGGTCCAGTTGCGGAATTCCATATTCTTTTCAATTCCGGTGTGCAGGTAACCAATACCTGTACGTACTTCAGTAACTGTTTCACCTTCGAGCTCGAGCACTAAACGAAGAACACCGTGAGTTGATGGGTGTTGTGGACCCATGTTGACGATGATGCGTTCTTCTTTTGCTTCACCGATTTCGGTAACGAGCGAATCCCAATCTCCACCAGTTACTGAGAAGACTGTGCCTTCGGTGGTTTCGCGCGAGGATGCGTATGGATCAAATGTCATCGATAGCTCCTGCGCTCGGACGGCGCTGGTGTTGTTGCGCCCTTATATTCAACTGCGATACCACCTAGTGGATAATCTTTTCTTTGCGGATGTCCATCCCAATCATCTGGCATAAGGATGCGAGTAAGCCCGGGATGGCCATCAAAAATAATTCCAAACATGTCGAATGTCTCGCGTTCGTGCCAATTGTTTCCAGCCCAGACTTCAACAACAGATGGAATGTGTGGATCAAGATCTGAGGTAGCAACTTCTAGGCGAATGCGCTGATTTTTAGTGAGCGATAGCAGCGGATAGAGCGCCACTAATTCGTGACCAGTGCGTTCTGGATAGTGAACTCCTGAAACACCCATGCACATTTCAAATTTCAATTTATCGCGAAGAATGAATGCAACTTCAACAAGTCGCTCTTTCTTGACATGCAAAGTGAGTTCGCCGCGGTCAACAACAACGCGAGTAATTGCATCTGAAAAATCTGGATATGCGCGCTCTAAATCATCTGCTACTTGATCAAAGTAACTTCCATAAGGGCGTTCGGCAGAGCCAAAAGATGCTTGGGTGCGAACCAGCCCGCCATAACCTGAGGTATCTCCAGTGCCGGAAGCGCCGAACATACCGCTTTGATCGTGAGTCATTTACGCCAGCAACCCCTTCATTTGAATAGTGGGCTTAGCGTTGAGTGCAGCAAGTTCAACTTCCTTAATGATTGCTTCGCGATTTGGTCCGAGCTTGGTATCACCAATCAGCGCATGGAGTTTGATAATGGCATCCATCAGCTGTTCTGGACGTGGAGGGCACCCTGGAAGATAAATATCTACCGGAACAATATGGTCAACACCTTGCACGATGGCATAGTTATTAAACATTCCACCAGATGAAGCACACGCTCCCATTGAGATAACCCACTTTGGCGCTGTCATTTGATCGTAAATTTGTCGGAGAACTGGAGCCATCTTCTGTGAAACACGTCCTGCCACAATCATTAAATCTGCTTGACGAGGAGAAGCAGAGAAACGCTCCATACCGAAGCGAGAGATATCGTGTTTTGGCGCTGAGCCAAGTGCCATCATTTCAATAGCGCAACAAGCCAAACCAAAGGTGGCTGGCCATACTGAACTCTTGCGCATATATCCAGCCAAACCTTCGACTGTTGAAAGCAGAATTCCGCTCGGTAATTTATCTTCTAGGCCCACTAGATAAACTCCTTCAATACTTTTGGTGACTTCACAATTAATCCCATTCCAATCCACCGCGGCGCCATACATATGCATAAGCAACGAAGACTGTTCCGATGAAAATTGCCATTTCAACTAATCCAAATAAGCCAAGTTGATCGAATGTAACTGCCCATGGGTAGAGGAAAACAATTTCAATATCAAAGACAATAAAGAGCATTGCGGTAAGGAAGTACTTGACCGGAAATCTTCCGCCCTCAAGCGCTTGTGGCGATGGTTCGATTCCGCATTCGTATGCATCCAGCTTGGCTCGGTTATAACGAGCAGGTCCAGTGATAGCAGCGACTGCAACTGAGAAGACGGCAAATCCGAAGCCAATGGCGAAAATGACCAGAATTGGAATATAGGGATTCGCGCTCACGAGCGAAATCCTAAAGGCTCGGATAGGGCAAAGAAACCGCTACGGCTTGCGGCCGATGTGAACTGCGACAACTCCGCCCGTGAGGTTCTTCCATGAGATATCGATCCACCCTGCGGCCCCAATATCTGCAGCGAGCGCCGCTTGATTGGGCCATGCCCGGATCGACTCAGCCAGGTAAATATAGGCAGCCGGGTTTGATGAGGTCCGGCGAGCAATTGCGGGGAGTGCGCGCATCAGATACCTGAGATAAAGGATGCGAAATGGTGCAAAAGTTGGAGTGGAAAATTCAGTGACAACAATGCGACCACCTGGTTTTACAACGCGCCACATTTCGGCGAGCGCTTTTGAAATATCTGCTGTGTTGCGCAATCCAAATGAAATTGTTGCAACATCAAATTCATTATCTGCAAATGGAAGATTAAGTGCATCGGCTTTGGTAAATGGAAGATGTGGTCGAGCCTTTCGACCTGCCTCCAACATGCCATCACTAAAATCTGCCGGAATAACAGCAGCGCCTGCTCGTGCAAGTGGTTCTGAACTTGATCCCGTACCCGCCGCAAGATCGAGAATTTTCATCCCTGGCTTGGGATCAATTATTTTTGTCGTCGCTCTGCGCCATGCCTTGGTCTGACCTAGGCTGAGCAGGTCATTTACTAGGTCGTAGCGCTTAGCCACGCCATCAAACATGGCGGCGACTTCGTCTGGATTCTTATCCATATTGGCGCGTGACATACAGGCATTCTCCCTGAGAGTAGGCTTCGCGCACAACTTAGAAAGAGTCGGTAGAGACCGAAAGGAAATTCGCAATGTCGCTTCAATCAAATTCATTACGAGCCACAATCTTTCCGCGCAGCTCTGCAATCACTCAGGCGCTTTTCGTCGTTGGAGGAGTTGGTTTTCTTACCGCACTTGCCCAGATTTCTATTCCTGTTCCAGGTTCTCCAGTTCCCGTTACCGGGCAAACCTTGGGCGTGCTCTTGATCGGCACCACATACGGTGCGCAACTTGGCTTTATTACCTTTGCTACCTACTTATTAGCAGGTATTGCAGGCGCGCCACTTTTTGCACCTTCAGCAACTTTGCCAAATCACGGTCTAGAGCGCCTCTTCAGTGCAACCGGTGGATATTTAGTTGGCATGTTGGTTGCTTCATTTGTTCTCGGATATTTAGCAGATCGCAAAGCTGATCAGAAATTTACAACTTCATTTCCAGCTCTGCTTTTGGGAGATGCCATTATTTTCGCATTTGGTCTGGTGTGGCTTCACCTGTCTCTTGATTTATCGTGGTCAAAGACAATTGCTGCAGGATTTACTCCTTTTATTCTGGGCGAAGCCCTAAAGATAGCCATTACAGCAACAACACTTCCGCTC
>JAPOHK010000056.1 GCA_029979485.1 Candidatus Planktophila limnetica | reverse complement strand
CCGCTTGTTGAAATAACGCCTTCGGAGACCATCGCTTTTTCTTGATCCCAAATAGTGATGCGACCAAAGCGAGGGAATGCATCGCCTTGTTTGTACTTGCTTAAAAATTCTTTTGTTGGTTCGTGCAATTGCAACATCGCAATCAAGTGGCGATGATCTAAATTCCACGCAGCACGCGCAGCTTTAACAAGGGATTCTTGTTCTGCCGCTGATAGCGGATCTAGCGGATGTGCGGACACAAGAATCAACTCTCTACACAGTAGTTACGGGCGTTGGTACGGGAACTAACTCTGGAAATATCGGTGCTGCAATCTTTCCAAGAATTCGATCTAACGTATCTCGAGCTCGCTCGGAAGCGCTATATCTGCGGGGAATCTTATCTGCGATTGCTACAAAAATGTATTGTCGATCTTCTGAATCAACATAGCCAGCAAGGCTGACGGTGCCTGAAAGTGTTCCAGTCTTTGCATGTACTAAGCCAACAGCTTGTGGCGCAGTTGTTAAGAAGCGATTTTGCAAAGTACCTGAAACTCCACCAATAGGCAGCCCGTCATAAATAGATGCGTACTTAGGTTCGTTTCTAATCTTCATTAACAAATCAGCAATCGCCTTTGCGGTTACTCGATTTTGCTTTGATAAACCACTTCCATCGGATACTTCTATTTTGTCTGGATCAATACCAAAACTAGTAAGAACTGTATGAAAAGTATTTTCAACACCTTGTGTATTAAAAGCTTGACCCGATGTAACCGCTGCCAAGCGTGCAAGTCTTTCTGCAAGAACGTTATCGCTCCACAGAATCGTCCACTTCACCATTGTTTCCAGCGTTGGCGAAACAGAGAGTACAAGTGGATCTGCAGATTTTAGAAGTGCATCCTCTGGCGTGATCTTTTCAGCAGTTGTTCTAATCCCACGCTTTTTTAGAAACGCTTGATAATTCGCAAGATCTTGTGGAAATAATCCCGTATATAAAATCTTTAAGCGAGTTGCTTTCTTTCCAGTAATTTCTTTGTATCGGTTGATTGTGTTAAACCCAAGACGTGGCAGAGATGTGCGTCCCATCTTCTCTGCTTGAGATTGAATCATCGAAACCCAAGGATCGTATTCGCCATTGATAACAATTGTTCCTGGATCAGTACCTAGAAAGATATTTGTATTAAAAACTTTCTGTGCATCTATATAACTAAGTACGGATGTTGCAGATAACAACTTAATTACTGATGCTGGTTTGCGAGCTTGCGTTGAATTGCGCTCAAAGACAATTTCTCCCGTTTTTGTATCCACCAAAATCATCGAAGGATCGGCCAAGAACTTTGAATCCGAAAGGGATTGGAAAGTGGCGGCGATTGCTCCCGGTGCGAGTTTGTCTAAAGCCTGCGCAGGCGTTGGCGATAAAGCCAGCACAAATGCCAGCAATAAGCCCAGCGGGCGAAGACGTTTAATCATTGTGGAATTAGTTAGCGCCAGGCGTAAGCAATAACAATATTTGCAACTGTTAGTCCAAGCATTGTTGCCCATGTGCCAGTTGTAAATACGGACTTTTTATTCTGGCGATAACCCAGTACCAAAATAATGAGAACAACTCCAAGTTTTACTGCAATCTTTGTGTTGTCATACAGAGGCCACTCAGTCGCATTCTTCTCATTTAATGGATATTGAAGACCAACCATGATTAATCCTGCGATAAGAGCAGTGGCTGCACTATGAAGTACTCCAGCATTGAACTTGCGAGGCTTCTTAGTTCCTTGTGTAAGTAATAAAACTAAAATTCCAAGGATTCCAAGCATGTGCAGGATGTAAGCGATTGTATGAATGATTGAGAGGTCCATGGATTCAGTTTAGAGTGCGTACATGGAAAGACCAATACCACCCGCCACAATTGGACCAGGAGAATTCTTTCCTGTCGTAGGTGTTGGCCCTCATGAAAAGCCGTGGCCAACTGGTGATCAATTCGATCCAGAGCTTCTTGAAAATGGCGATCGACGAAATGTTTTAGATCATTATCGTTACTGGAAAGTTGAAGCAATTGTTGCCGACCTTGATACAAAACGACACAAGTTACAGATTGCAATTGAAAATTGGCAACACGATTTAAATATTGGTTCCATTGTTCGCACAGCGAATGCTTTTAATGTCTCTGCAGTGCACATCATTGGAAAAAGAGATTGGAACAAACGCGGTGCAATGGTTACAGATAGATACTTATCTGTTATTCACCACCCTACAATCGCTGATTTCAAACAGTGGTGCACCGATAACAATGTGCCAATCATTGGAATAGATAACGTTCCCGGCTCTAAAAAACTTGAATCAGCGCAATTGCCAGAAACTTGCGTTCTTTTATTTGGTCAAGAAGGCGCTGGAATGTCAGACGAAGCAATCGCTGCGTGCCCAGTTATTTATGAAATTAATCAGTATGGATCAACTAGATCAATGAACGCATCGGCAGCTGGTGCCATCGCGATGTATCACTGGGCTTTGCAGCATCTTCCACGATGAAACGTCTGTGGCTTACTAAGAATCTGATTGTTATCAGTCTTGTCTCTCTTGCTCAAGATGCAGCAAGTGATCTGATTTATCCGCTACTTCCACTTTTATTAGTTGGTGTAATCGGCGCCGCACCTCTTGCACTTGGATTAATTGAAGGTTGCGCAGAAGCGGCTGCTGGATTTGCAAAGCTGTGGGCCGGTCAAGCAAGTGATCGTTTTGGCCGCAAACCATTTGTTGTCTCTGGTTATGCAATCGCTGGTGCTGGTAAAGCTTTTGTTGTAATTGCAACAACGTGGCCACTGGTTTTCATTGGCCGAGTAACAGATCGAATTGGAAAAGGTGTTCGCAGCTCTCCGCGAGATGCACTAATTAATGACTCAGTACCGAAAGAGCATCTTGGAAAGGCGTACGGCTTTCACAGAACAGCAGATAACTTAGGCGCGGTAATTGGACCAGTATTGGCTCTTATCGGTTTAGCACTTCTCAATGATGATATTCGCGCAGTTGCACAGTGGGCTTTGATTCCAGCTTTTATATCTGCCGTTCTTACATTATTCGTAAAAGAGACTCGAGCAAGAGCTCCAAAAGAAAAGCGTGTGAAAGCTACAAAGAAAGCTCCGTTGCCATCTCATCTAAAGAGAGCAATTACAACGTTAGTTCTCATACAACTAACAAATATTCCTGATGCACTTTTGTTGCTTCGATTGCATGACATTGGCTTTAGTAGCAAAGGTGTTGTTGGTGCATACATTCTGATGAGTAGCGTGACGGTTCTTGCTTCGTATCCTGCAGGTGCACTCGCAGACAAAATTTCTCCACAAGTTGCATACATGATTGGTTTGTTTGCCTTCGCTGGTGGTTACGCATTACTTGGCCTCACAACAAATCACTCTCTGGCTTTACTTGCAGTTGGTACATATGGATTATTTGGCGCGCTCACTGATGGCGTGGGTAAAGCGTGGATTGCAGGATTGAGCGAAGATCAACATCGTGGTCGCGCACAAGGTGTGTATCAAGCATCAATGAACTTCGCTGTGATGGGTGCAGGAATTTGGGGCGGTGCTTTGTGGATGAGCGGAGATAAACAATGGCCGCTAGTTATTGCAGCCGGTGGTGCGTTTTTAGGCGCGCTCTTCTTCGCTATTCGTATCCTCAATCATCGCATCGCGGACAGATTCTAAACGGCGCTCAATTTCATCTGCTTCTTTATCGCGGCCAAGGGTGCGCATAACAGCTGCCATGCGAGACTCAATATCAACGATGAATTCGAAGTCCTTTGGATCTTCTTCCGTTGCTGTCTGCAAGACAGTGTCCAGAGAATCTAATCCTTCTTCTAATTTACCTAGCAATACTTGAGCTTTTCCGTACTCAAAGAGAGCAAAGGTTTCGCGCAAGTGATCGTGGGCTGTCTCAAAGACATCGAGTGCTTTACGCGCTGATTCAAGGGCTAATTCGCCGTTTTCTAGTTCGACATAACAAGAAGCAATCTTCTGATCACAACGAGCAACGTGAATTACTTCTTTATTGCTCTTATATAGAGCACGCGCTTCTTGGAATGAACCAATCGCTTCGTCATAACGCTTGAGGTCGCGATATGCGCAACCGATTAAATGTAAATCATTTGCTGCGCCGATTTCATTTCCATCAACGAGGTGCTCTTGTGCGCACTCTTCCATTGTTGAAATTACTTTTTCATAATTTTTTGATGAGTACCACCACTCACCGAGTGTGCAAGCAAGTTCAAGTGCAATAGGAGATTTGTTCTCGCGCAAAATCTCAACAGCTTTGCTCATTGCAGTTGCTGCTTCATCCATGCGCTTAAGTTGATTTAAGTTATAACCAATTGCTGAATACGCCTGTGCTAAACCTTCTGAAGGAGCATTGGCACCGAGTGTTGAATAAATATCGCACGCAGTTTCTGCAAGCGCGAGCGCTTCGTCGTATTGTCCGCGAGCATAGATTCGGGCACTAAGTTCGTAATAAGTACTTGCGCGTTCTGCGCCATCTACTTCTGGAATTCTGTCCCAGAGCATTTCCTCAGTTACAAGCTCGTCTTGGCCTTCGTCTTCGCCCATCGAACCTCCCCGTTATTCGCGAGTTATGTGCGCGACTCTATACGCAATTTCTTAGAGTTGCGCTGGAATATCAATTGTTGCTGGGCGCCACTTACCGAGTGGCCCACGCGTGAGTCCTTCAAAGATCGCTTCTGTCACCGCAGCTATTTGCTTACGCGTCTTGATAGAAAAGGTATGACCCCACGGACACTTGTTATCAATCGCGCAGACCCAACCATTTGTACCAATATTTAAGATGCCCGCTTCGCTTTCGCGTGTGTAATACGTAGCAACAGCTGCAATCTTCGCATCCCCCACAGGTGGTGATTGCGCAAGTATTTCAACGCCTACTCGCTTGCCGCTAGCCGGTGGCGCATCTACTTCGCGCCCAACAACTCCAAGTATTTTCTCGTCCTGCTTAAGCACATCAAAAGGCCACTGCGCCGCGCTCTTTACGGTGTAATCACTCTTGACGCCCAACGCAAAGAACTGCGCACCGAGCAATAACGCTTCCGGTTTTTTCACAGTTGGATCACGCCACATAACTATGTTGCTTATCGTGCGGTCCTTTGGATTATAAGTAACTCTGTTATAGGCCGTATTGCCACCGAGTGAGACAAAGTTAATTCCGCGATCAACTGATGTATCAATTGCACCACGCATGCGCTCGGTCCAGTATTCACTATGCCCACCAACAACAATTGACTTTGTATTACGAAGCGCAGTCGGATCAGAGTGTAAATCTAAATCAGTAATGTAATTAATCTCATGGCCTGCTCGCTCAGCCAAGTACAACGCAGGAAACTCCATGTATCTAAATTGCCCAGCACCATCACCGTCATAGGGTCTGTTAAAAGTTACGGATAAAGCTTTTGTCTCTCGCTTGGCGTCCGGCCCTTTATAAAGTGATGATCCACCCCACTGGTTATATGCCTGCCAAGTTAGAACGGATGAAATAAAAGTAATCGCACTCTTTGACTTTTGATCTCTAATTACCAATGGCACAAAAGAAGTTTTGCGTCGATAAGCTTCTAACCTAAATAAATATTGTCCTGGTGGCGTATTTTGCGTAACTTTAAACTTCCATAAATCACCCACTGTTTTTTCAACAGCAACCAAACGTGCACGATCGCCGCCGTAATAACCCATGCGATAAATCGAAATTGTTGTCTCCGCCCCTTCAGCTGCGCCAACAATATGTAGCGCAACGTTCTGTCCGCACTGCGCACTGGTTGCACCAAACCAGCCTTCGATTCTCTTCACGTTTACACGTCTAGAAAAATCCGCACTCATCCGAACCGGCGCACCGAAATCCAACTGTTTTGCCCCAGGCTTTGCATTCTCACGAACCACCCAGCCCGCATCGGTGTCCCAATCGCAGGTACCCGCCTCCGCTGGCGCCATCGGCACAAGGGTTGCCACCAATGCCGTAATAAGTAGGAGAGCGCGCTTCACGAAGGGCAGTTTAAGACCCTTTCAAATGGACACCACGCTGAGCGTG
>JAPOHK010000143.1 GCA_029979485.1 Candidatus Planktophila limnetica | reverse complement strand
TTTCATTATCAAAACGGAGCGCTTGCAGTCTTGTCTTTGTAAGCCTTGCACCCACTACTTCGTGGTGGTGAAAGGAAACTCCTCCACCGGGAATCAAATTACGCGTCTTTGGTTTACCAATATCGTGCAAGAGCGCAGCTAAACGAATAACAAGATTTGGTCCACCAAGTCGTTCCTCTTGTGCAATTGCTTGCTCTAAGACTGTTAATGAGTGCTCATAGACATCTTTGTGATGATGGTGCTCATCGATTTCTAATTTCAACTTGGGGATCTCAGGAAGAATGAGGTCTGCAAGGCCTGATTCAACCAAGATGGTGATTCCAATGCGGGGATTGGGAGAGAGCAACAATTTAATGAATTCTTCACGAATACGTTCTGCAGAAATTATGGAAATGCGACCAGACATAGCAGCGAGCGCTTCCGAAACATCGGATTCAATGTCGAAATTAAGTTGACTTGCAAACCGAGCTGCACGCATCATGCGAAGTGGATCATCGCTAAATGATTGTTGCGCAGTTACTGGAGTGCGTAGCACTTTCTTTACTAGATCATCGAGACCACCATAGGGATCGATAAATTCTGGTTGCGCGCCAGTAAGTTCAAGTGCCATGGCATTGACTGTGAAATCGCGGCGCGAGAGATCTCCTTCAATAGTGTCACCAAATTCAACTTCTGGTTTGCGCGAATCTTCTTCATATTTATCTGATCGATACGTTGTTACTTCAACCGTGACATCGCCACGTTTTGCAGCAACTGTTCCAAAAAGAATTCCGGTATCCCACGTGTTATCTGCCCACGCGTTAAGAATTTTCTTACTTTCATGGGGGCGAGCATCTGTTGTGAAATCTAAATCATTTCCAAGGCGACCTAAAATTGCATCTCGCACTGGGCCACCAACGAGTGCAAGGCGAAAGCCCGCCTCTTTATATGCTGCAGCAAGTGAGCTCGCTAAAGGTGCGCGTTCTACCAGCGAACGAATCGCCAATTCCGCACCTAAATTAACCTTTTCTGCGCTCACAAGGAGTAAGCGTAGTCGCGTACTCTTAGGGCATGACCCCGGCACCTAGTGCGGGCAGCGAAGGTACTAAAAAGAAACGCAGGCGCAAGCGTCCTGCGAACCGCTCTCCGCAAAGTAAAAATTCCACAAAAGCACCGTATGCGCAGCGCGTTGATGAAGTCAGCGCCGGCGGATTAGTTGTTGATACCTCCGGAAAATTAGGCCTTCTTATTGGAAGGCGCGACGTTAAAGATCTCACTGGAAAAAGAATTCTCTGGTCGTTACCAAAGGGCCATATCGAAGCAGGTGAAACTCCTGAAGAAGCGGCGCTTCGCGAAGTACAAGAAGAAACCGGTATTCAGCCGACGATTGCAAAATCTCTTGGAGTAATCGATTTCTGGTTTATGGCTGGTGGAAAAAGGATTCATAAAACCGTTCATCATTATCTATTCCGAGAAAATGGGGGAGTTCTCCTTGCCCAAGAAACGGAAGTAGATGAGGTTGCTTGGTTTCCGCTCGGTGAAATTGTTGATCGCCTTGCCTACCCTGACGAGAAGAAATTGATTGCGCGCACAAATGCAACTGAAGAGTTGAGTGCGCTGTGAAGAAATTAGCGCTCATACTGATAGCGCTTAGCTTTTTGGGGCTACCTCACGCAGAAGCAGCGAGCCCAACTATTCGTGTCATTGATAAACCACACCTGAGATTTGACGGAACTTTTAGAGAAAATGATCTGGCTACTGCGTTACTGCCAGATGGTCGACTTGGCGTCCTGGTGTATGGACCGCCTAGCTCGCGTGAAACTTTTGTCATTGATGCAGCCCTTATCGATGAAATTCAATTATTTTCTCAGACGGCTACCCCGGCAAAGGTTGTTGCGGAAAATTGGCTCTATCGTTTGAAAAATACGACTCGTGACAACAAAGTGGTCGTTCTTCCGTACGGAAACCCAGATGAAAAATTATTGAAAAAAATTGCACCCAGTGAATTAAATTTTTATAGGCAATATGCAGAGCAGCAACTAGAAAATTTCCTCAATCGCCCAATAGTTGCGGAAAGTGGTTGGAGCGAAGGTCGATCGCGATTAAGTCCTAAATTCATAGCAGATTACAATGACAATCGCCGTTTACTGCGCGGGCTTTCAACTCTCACAACAACACCTGAGATTAATCTGCTGCGCGCGAGGCTTGGTGTTGTAATGAATCCGTTGCTGAATAGTGAAGAGCGAGCCTTCTTTTCTTACGATAAGAATAAAGAAGTGAAGATAGTTTCCAACAAATTAAAAGTGATTTCTGGGCGATACCAAATTACATCTAGCGGTGCCAAACTGCCTGTGACTCTTGTTAATAATTTTGATACAGCAACAGTTGTGAGTGTTTCTCTGATTCCGATGAATTCAAGAATCCACATTGAAAATGTCAATAATATTGAGCTTGCTCCGAAATCACGTCAGCAAATTTTGGTGCCGGTTGATGTGATTGCTCCCGGTTCTACTTTGGTACGTGCGCAATTTCTCAACGCCAAAGGACAGCAGGTGGGAATTGAATCTCAATTAAATCTCACAGCAACCATCATTGATTCGCGTGTTGCTTGGTTTACAACCGCGGCTGCTGTTTTATTGTTATTCGGTGCAATAACCCAATCTGTACGGCGAGTTCG
>JAPOHK010000024.1 GCA_029979485.1 Candidatus Planktophila limnetica | reverse complement strand
TGAGTCACTTCGCCCGTTCCAAAAACTGTTGAGAAAATTCCATCAGTCGGAGCTTTTAACGCGAAACCATGATTGTGGGCGGTGATTTCTACTTTGTTTGTATTTCTATCAATAACAGGTTGGTTAATTCCTCGATGACCGAATTGCAATTTATAGGTTTCAAATCCTAAAGCGCGACCCAATATTTGATGCCCGAAACAAATTCCAAAAATTGGAATTTCAGCAAGTAAAACTTCCCGGACAAGTTCAATAGTGCTTGTCATCGTTGCTGGATCTCCCGGTCCATTCGAGAGAAATACTCCATCAGGTTCTAGAGCAGCTACATCTTTAAATGAAACGTTGTAAGGCAGTACATGTGTTTCGACGCCGCGTGCTGAAAGCGCACGAGGAGTGGCACCCTTTATTCCTAGATCAATTGCCACAACTGTGAATTTCTTTTCACCTTGAGCAGGAACCACATAGCTCTGTTTCGTAGAAACGTCATCACTTAAATAAGAACCAGACATTTGAGGTTGCTTACGTACTTCAATAACCATCTCTTCGCGAGAGAGATTCTGTCCCGAAAAGATTCCTACTCGCATGGCACCACGATCACGTAAATGTCTTGTAAGTGCACGAGTATCGACCCCTGAAATACCTACAATTTTCTGATCAATCAACTCTTTTTCGAGAGAGTTATTGCTTCGCCAATTACTGGTAACAGGTGAAGGATTGCGGACAACGAAACCTGAAACCCATATTTTCTTTGACTCGTTATCCTGCGCATTCATGCCTGTATTACCGATGTGTGGCGCAGTCATCACAACAACTTGTTTGTGATAGGAAGGATCTGTCAATGTTTCTTGGTAGCCAGTCATACCTGTTTGAAAAACTGCTTCACCAAAAGTTGTGCCTTCAAAAGCCCATGATGATCCTTCAAAAATACGTCCATCATCTAGAACTAAGAAAGCTTTGCTCATGAGTTATTGCCCAAATTTGATTGAACAATCAATTCAGAGTTGCGCAAAGTAGGTACTCCCCTGAAAAAAGTTTCTGAAATCACGCCAGGTAGTTCCATTCCATGAAAAGGAGTATTGCGACTACGTGAGGCTACTAAGTCACGGTCCACTCGCCAACTAGCGCCGGGATTTATCACAGTGAGATTTGCCATTTCGCCCACACGGAGGTCGCCACCTTGGTTTGAATAGCGACCAATTCGCGCTGGAGTCCTTGAAAATCGCTGCGCAACGCCTTTCCAATCCAATAACTTGGTTTCTACCATCGTGAGAGTGATGATGGAGAGAGCGGTTTCTAATCCCAACATCCCAAAGGCAGCTTCCTGCCATTCGCACTCTTTAGTTTCAGCAGGGTGAGGAGCATGATCTGTTGCAACGATGTCAATAACACCTTCTGCTAGCGCTTCACGCAATGCATGGACATCTTTTTCGGTACGTAATGGCGGATTTACCTTGTAAATCGGATCATATGAAGCGGCTAAATCATCGGTTAGTAATAAGTGATGTGGTGTCACTTCGGCGGTTACATTAATTCCACGAGCCTTAGCCCATCGGATAATTTCAACACCTCCGGCTGTTGTGACGTGACATATGTGAAGTCGTGATTGAACGTGTTCCGTGAGCAACACATCACGAGCAATGATTGCTTCCTCAGCAACCGCCGGCCAACCTTTCAAACCCAACACCGAGGAAACAATTCCCTCATTCATTTGAGCATTTACCGTTAAATCTGGATCTTGAGCGTGTTGAGCAATTACACCATCAAATTTCTTTACGTACTCTAAAGCTCTGCGCATAACTGCCGGATTAGAAACACAATGGCCATCATCACTGAATATTCGAACTGCAGCAGCGCTATCTGCCATAGCTCCAATTTCAGATAAATCTGCGCCATCGAGATTCTTAGTTACTGCGCCAATAGGAAATACATCACAAAATCCAGCCTCAACCCCGAGGCGTAAAACTTGTTCAACAACGCCAGCTGTGTCCGCAACTGGTGATGTGTTGGGCATTGCAGACAGAGCAGTGAATCCACCCTTGGCACCAGCACGCGATGCTGACAAAACAGTTTCGGAATCTTCTTTTCCTGGTTCACGCAGATGCGTATGCAGATCAACTAACCCTGGCAGAACTATTTTACCTTCCGCGTTTATAACCTCCGCGCCGCTGTTTGAAGGATTTTCATATCCGCTAATTTTTCCATCAGATATGAAGATATCTTTTTTAGAACCGTCATCAAGAGTTCCACCTGTGATGAAATATTTTTTGCTCATACAAGCGCTCCTGACTCAATTCCTTCGCCGGTTAGCAACGTATATAAAATAGCCATCCGAACGCTCACACCATTACTCACTTGTTCCACAATTACTGAGCGAGCACTATCAGCCACATCGGCAGTAATTTCTAATCCTCTATTCATTGGACCAGGATGCATGATGATTGACTCTTTCTTCATCTTCTTTACTCGATCCGAATTCAGACCGAAGTAACGTGAATACTCTCGCGCATTTGGAAAGAAAAGTTCATTCATTCGTTCACTCTGTACACGTAGCATCATGATTGCATCCACCTGTGGAATCAAATCATCAAAATCATAGGAAATCTTTGCCGGCCAACTTTCGATTCCTACAGGAAGCAACGTTGGCGGTGCAACAACGCTTACTTCTGCTCCGAGTTTCGAAAGTAGCATTACATTTGAACGTGCGACGCGAGAGTGCAAGATATCGCCCACGATTGCCACATGTATTCCCTTTAAATTCTTCGCACCGTACATCAGATGTTTTCGCAGTGTGTAGGCATCTAACAGCGCTTGACTGGGATGTTCATGAGTTCCATCTCCAGCATTAATGACCGTTCCAGACATCCATTGTGAAGAAGCTAATCGATGCGGCGCACCGGATGCTTGATGGCGAATGATTACCGCGTCGGCGCCCATCGCCTGCAGAGTTTGAGCGGTATCTTTTAAGGATTCACCTTTGCTCACACTGGAGCCTTTTGAGCTGAAATTAATTACATCTGCAGATAATCTCTTTGCAGCGGCTTCAAATGAGATACGGGTACGTGTGGAATCTTCAGCAAAAAGATTAACGATGGTTCGACCCCGAAGCGTTGGTAATTTCTTCATTGGGGCATCTGAGACTCGGGCTAATTCAACAGCTGTGTCCAAGATTGCAATTGCTTCACTCTCGCTGAGGTCATTAATGGATAGCAGGTGTTTCATAACTCTTCTGCCTTGCCGATTAAAACTTCATCTAACCCATCTATCTCAGTTAGATGAACCTTTACAGATTGATCCAGAGATGTTGGCAAATTCTTTCCAACGAAATCAGCACGAATTGGTAACTCTCGATGCCCTCGATCGATCAACACTGCTAATTGAACCGTGCGCGGGCGGCCTACTTCTCCAAGTGCATCTAGTGCAGCACGAATGGTTCTGCCAGAGAAAAAAACATCATCTATAAGAACAACATCTTTGCCTTCGATGCCTGTGGTAGGAATTTTTGTCGGCATCAACGTTCTCGGAGGACGTAAACGAAGGTCATCTCGGTGAAGAGTTATGTCCAACGTACCTACTGGTACCGATGTGTTTTCTATACCTTCGATTATTGTGGCGATTCGATGGGCCAAATGAGCACCACGAGTTGGAATCCCGAGTAAAACTAAATTACTTGATCCACCATTGCGTTCAAGAATTTCATGTGCAATGCGAGTTAAAGCTCTCGCTATGTCTGCCGGTGGCAGGGCAACACTCATATAAATCTCCTTCCCCACCTCGCAGGATGGGTCGTTAAAGGATGCTGGCGAAGAATAGCACCAAATAAGCGGTTCCTGTGGACAGGCAAAACCGGAGTTTCTTTCCATGAATTAGATTGCCCTGACATGTTAAAGAACGCAGATATTCCAACAAGGGCCGAAGTGCTGGGCCGCTCTCTTCGTGAAATACGTCTGAGCAGGAAATGGAGTCTCAAGGATTTCGAAATCGCCAGCGGTGGAAGAATTAAAGATGTAGTACTCGGTTCCTACGAACGAGGTTCTCGGTCGATTTCTGTTTCGAAACTCGAAATCATCGCAGCAACATACTCGATATCAATGAGTGCTTTCTTTACGAATAAACAAGAGTTAAAATCCACCGAAATACATGGACGTGTTGTTATTGATTTACGAAAACTTCACGAGGCCTTAAAGGCTCAGGACTCGGAAGTTACAATCCTTGTTGATCAGTTTGTAAAGTCAATTATCAATGTGCGCAAAGATTGGAATGGAGAAATCCTCTCGCTGCGCTCAAGTGATTTGATACTGCTTTCGATGCTTACTTCGAGTGCTTGCGAGAATCTAGACATCTATTTTCTATCTAAAGATTAAGATCATCACGAATAGATGCAATTCTTCCAAGAACTCCATGTATATATCCTGAAGATTCTTCAGTAGAGAGCTCTTTTGCTAAAGCCAGAGCTTCATCAATTGCCACTGCATCAGGTACATCTTCTTGCCACAAAATTTCGTAAATTCCCAGACGCAATATGTTTCTATCAACGGCTGGAAGGCGATCCATCTCCCAACCCTGAGCATATGTAGAAATAAGCTCATCGATTTTACGCTTGTGCGCATCAACTCCGGCGATGAGAATTTTTGTGTACTCCCGAATCGGTCTGGCATCGGGACCATCTTCTATAACATCACGAAGAACCAATAGATCTATTGAAGCTTTCCCACGAATGTCTGATTCGTAGAGAAGATCCAGAGACTGTTTTCGGGCTTTACTTCGTGCCGACACTTTTAGGCGCGACCTTGGTACGAACCGTCTCGAGTGTCAACTAGAACTTTTTCATCTTGCTTAATAAATAAAGGCACCTGAATCTCAATACCTGTCTCAACTGTTGCTGGTTTAGTTCCACCAGATGAACGATCACCTTGGATACCAGGTTCTGTATATGTGACTGTCAAAGCAACTGAGGCTGGCAATTCGATGTACAAAGGATTACCTTCATGAACAGCAACAATTGCTTCGGTATTTTCAAGCATATAATTGACAGCATCACCAACAACCTCGGCAGAAATATTTGTTTGGTCATATGTTTTATTGTCCATAAAAACAAAGTCTTCGCCGTCCTTATACAAAAAATTCATCTCCCGCTTTTCAAGAATTGCAACATCGATTTTGACGCCAGCATTGAAAGTCTTATCTACAACCTTGCCGGTCAGAACAGATTTAAGTTTTGTTCGAACGAATGCTGGTCCCTTACCTGGCTTTACATGTTGAAATTCAACAACGTTCCACAGCTGACCTTCGATATCTAAAGTCATTCCATTTTTGAGATCATTTGTTGTTGCCACTTGTATAACCACACTTTTCCAGTATCAGGCCACACGGGCCTGGCTATCGATTGCCGATAGTCAAGGGTGTAAGGATACCCGTTAAAGAAGAGCTTTTAACGCGCTCATTGCTAATGCGTATGAGTTTGGACCAAAACCGCCAATAGTTCCGTTGGCAACTCCAGAAATCACTGATGTATGACGAAATTCTTCGCGAGCTAATGGGTTAGATAGGTGTACTTCGATTAATGGAGATTTAACCAATTCTGCAGCATCTCGAATTGCATATGAATAATGTGTAAAGGCGGCAGGATTGATGATTACAGGGTACGAATTATCTGCAGCCTCATGTAGCCACGAAATTATTTCAGATTCATCATCACTTTGACGAACATCTGCAACGAAGCCGTGAGCAGTGGCAGAAGTTTCAATCAAATGAACGAGTTGTGGGTAACTCAAATCACCATAAATTGAAGAGTCCCGAATATCCAAACGAGAAAGATTTGGACCATTAATTACAAGAACCTTCATCGGGATATTTTCTCATATGCAGCGGCTAGATCATCAATAGTTAAACCTTCGATGCGCTGTGTCTTTCCGAGTGATGATAGGCCAACGAAACGCAGCGTGCTGCCACGTGATTTCTTATCAATACCCATAAATGCGTGTAATTTGGGCAACGCTGCACGATCATAGGTAGTAGGTAAGCCAAGTTTGGTGAGCAATTCAATGTGCTGAGTCACCGCATCTGATGACAAACCACAGTGCGAAGCTGATAAATGTGCGGCAAAGACCAGACCTATTGAAATGGCTTCACCGTGACGCAAAGAGTATTTAGAGTGCCTTTCCACCGCATGACCAAGAGTGTGTCCATAATTAAGTATTTCGCGTTCAAAACTTTCTCTAAAATCCGCACTTACCACCCGCGCTTTGACGGATACAGATTTTTCAATCAGTTGATCAAGCAATTTAGTATTATCGCGATCTTTTTCTAAATCAAAATCTTTCATTAAATCCAAAATTGTTGGATCTGCAATAAACCCAGTCTTGATTACCTCGGCCAAACCAGCGGCAATATCTCGTGTGGGTAAAGTTTTTAACCATGTAGAATCAATAATAACTTTTACTGGTGAGTGAAAGGCGCCAACTAAATTCTTTCCATAATCACTATTGATACCCGTCTTTCCACCAACTGATGCATCAACCATGCCAGCAAGAGTCGTTGGTACAGCAATCCAATCGATCCCCCGCATCCAAGTTGCGGCTAGAAAACCCGTTACATCTGTAATGGTTCCGCCACCAATGCCCACAACTACATCTGAGCGCGTAAAGCCGGCTGCTCCCATCCAATCCCACATCTTTGCAATTATTTGACTTGATTTGGCGCTTTCACCATCAGGCAAAGGAAAATAGTGAACTTCAGCATCCAATGAAATTTTAGGGATTAGATCCTTTTGAGCCTCGGAGAAAAACACTCCAACACGAGAATAGTTTGTGATCGTTGATTTCAACTCATCTAACCAGGCGTTACCAATTTTTACATCGTATTGATGTTCAGAGTTAACCGAAATAACGCTCATGCGAGAAGTGTAACAATCTGCGCGGCGGCTTCGTTTGGTGTTAATTTATCGGTGACAACGCAATGATGTGCCAATGATTCATATATAGGACGGCGAGCGTTCATTAATTCCTGCCATTGTGCGCGTGGATTTCCTAAAAGAAGTGGTCGATCTCTATTGAAACCAACACGTGGAGCAGCGCCAGCAAGTGAAACATCTAAGAAAACTACGGGTGAGCCGGAATCTTTAATGGCAAGTTGCGCCTTTTGCGAAAGGGGTGCTCCGCCCCCGAGACTAAGCACTCCGGAGTGATTGCTAATTTGATGAAGAAGTACTTCCAATTCCTTTTCGCGAAAATAAGGCTCTCCCTTATCAACGAATATTTCGCTAATGCTTTGATTTTCCAACTCAGCTATAACTGAGTCTGTATCAATAAAATCATCTTTAAGAAGTCGAGCCAGTGATTTACCAACGCTGGATTTACCAGCGCCAGGAGGTCCGATCAAAATGACACGAGGCGGCATTTTATTTAAAACGTAAATTTTCCATGTAAGACAAGAAGTTTCTCCGTGTTTCAGAAACGCTATCCCCACCGAATTTTTCAAGTACCGCTTCAGCAAGTACAAGTGCTGCCATGGCTTCGGCCACAACTCCCGCAGCTGGAACTGCGCATACATCTGAGCGTTGATTAATTGCTTTAGCTGCTTCACCGGTAGCAACATCAATCGTGTCTAATGCTTTAGGAACTGTTGAAATCGGTTTCATCGCAACGCTAATTCGCAAGATTTCACCGTTAGACATACCGCCTTCAGTGCCTCCTGCGCGATCAGTGCGTCTAACAATTTTGCCTGAAGAATCTCTCTCAATTTCATCATGAGCTGCAGATCCGCGCCGAGTTGCAGTTAAAAAACCATCACCAATTTCAACGCCCTTGATGGCTTGAATTCCCATCATTGCACCAGCAAGGCGTGAGTCTAAACGTCGGTCCCAATGAACATGAGAACCGAGTCCAGGGGGCGCATTGAAAACAAGAACTTCGCAAACACCACCGAGGGTGTCGCCATCTGAATGAGCTTTTTCAATCTCTTGAATAATCAATTCACTAGTTTTTTCATCTGCGCATCGAACGGGATTGGCATCAATTCGTAATTGATCGTTTGGACCTGGCAAAGCGCCATTTTCTGGAACACGTATGCTTCCTATGGAAATTACATGGCTTAGGATTTTTATACCAACACTTTGTTCTAAGAATGCTCTAGCGATAGCGCCTAGAGCTACACGAGCCGCTGTTTCGCGTGCACTTGCGCGTTCCAAAATCGGTCTCGCATCTTCGAAATCATATTTTTGCATTCCGACCATGTCAGCATGCCCCGGTCTAGGACGTGTAAGAGGAGCATTACGTGCCAAACCGGCTAATTCAGCTTCATCGATAGGATCTGCTGACATTACCTTTTCCCATTTAGGCCACTCTGAATTACCTACTTCAATTGCAATAGGTCCGCCTTGAGATATTCCTAAACGTATTCCGCCCTTGATTGTAATTTTGTCCGCTTCGAAATTTTGTCTTGCTCCCCGACCAACTCCTAAACGACGACGCGCTAAATCTCGATCGATATCTGCAGTAGAGATTTTTATATGCGCCGGCAACCCTTCAATGATCGCAGTAAGGGCGGGACCATGTGATTCACCTGCAGTTAGCCAACGCATTGTCCTATTGTGGCAGAAGAAGTCCCAACGGCGCGCATAAATAAAGGGCCGTAGCAAGAAAAATACTCGGCGCCATCGCAATACGAGATAAAAACTTTCTTCTAAACATGTATTCAAGGCTTATTTGCACGAGCAAGGCCAACCATAAAGCTATAAAGAAGATCTCTAGTGAACGAAATCCAAGATCCACATAGCCAAATGTAAGAACACTAATCAACTTTACGTCGCCAAAACCAATCGCAAGATCAGGCGAAACAAATTTTCCCAGCAAATGTACGGTTGAGAATATGAGTAGAAAGATCACTCCTGAAAAAGCATCAACGAAAAATGTTCCCATAACCAGTGATTTTGTAATTAGCATCAAGAAGAGCAACCCCAGTAAGCGATTGCTGATCTTAAATTTTCGTAAATCTTCGATTGATATAAGAAGAGCGAATACAGACAACAATAGGGTACTCATAAGAATCACCCACTGATACTAAATTACTAATTCTTCTCCTAGAAATTTTATTAGATCATCTGTGGGTATCGGCAATTTCGAAAATAACTTAATCTGTTCTACTCCCTGAGCGATCAATAACTCTATTCCACCTATAACTCTGCCACCTTGAGCTTTCCATGCCTGGGCAAATTGCGTGGGCCATGGATCGTAAATAACATCAAAAAATGTGCCACTTGGTTTACTAGCGACATTTATCGAGAAATCATCTAAGGCAAATTTCGGGGTTGTATTAACAAC
>JAPOHK010000021.1 GCA_029979485.1 Candidatus Planktophila limnetica | reverse complement strand
TGGCGTTCGTAACGCTTTACGCGTGAGAAATTAGAAGTCCATATCTCCGCCGCCAGGACCTGCTGGTGTTGCAGGTGCTTTCTCTGGCTTATCGGCAATTACTGCTTCTGTTGTAATAAATAGCGCGGCAATTGATGCTGCATTTTGAAGTGCAGAACGTGTCACCTTTGCTGGATCGATGATGCCAGCTTTAATCATGTCAACGTATTCACCTGTTGCAGCATTTAATCCGTGACCTGCTGTGAGGTTACGAACTTTTTCTACAACTACTCCGCCTTCAAGGCCAGCGTTAACAGCTATTTGCTTAAGTGGTGCTTCGATTGAAACTTCTACAATCTTTGCACCAGTGGCTTCATCGCCCTCAAGTTTTAACTTAGCGAATGCTGCTGTTGCTGCTTGCAATAGTGCAACGCCACCACCGGCGACAATGCCCTCTTCAACTGCAGCCTTTGCATTGCGAACAGCGTCTTCGATGCGGTGCTTGCGCTCTTTGAGTTCTACTTCTGTGGCAGCTCCAGCTTTAATGACTGCAACTCCACCAGCAAGTTTTGCAAGACGCTCTTGTAGTTTTTCACGATCGTAATCTGAATCGCTCTTTTCAATCTCTGAACGAATCTGTGCAACGCGGCCCTTAATTTGAGCATCGTCTCCGCCACCTTCAATAATTGTTGTCTCTTCCTTGGAGATAACAACCTTGCGAGCGCGACCTAGAAGTTCTAAGCCAGCTTGATCAAGCTTTAGACCAACTTCTTCTGAGATAACAGTTGCACCAGTAAGGATTGCAATGTCTTGAAGCATCGCCTTGCGACGATCTCCAAAGCCAGGTGCCTTCACTGCTGCTGAGCGGAAGATTCCGCGAATCTTATTAACTACCAGCGTTGCAAGTGCTTCGCCTTCAACATCTTCGGCGATGATTGCAAGTGGCTTACCTGATTGCATTACTTTTTCAAGTACAGGAACAAGATCTTTAATGTTCGAAATCTTTGAGTTAACCAGAAGAACGTATGCATCTTCTAGAACGGCTTCCATACGATCTTGATCTGTTACGAAGTATGGAGAGATATAGCCCTTATCAAAGCGCATACCCTCTGTGAGTTCGAGTTCGAGTCCAAAAGTATTTGACTCTTCGACGGTGATAACGCCCTCTTTGCCAACCTTGTCCATCGCTTCGGCGATCATTTCACCGATAGTGACATCGGCTGCAGAGATAGATGCTGTTGCTGCAATCTGCTCTTTTGTTTCAACGTTTTTAGCCATTGAACTGAGCTCTGTAACGATTGCTGCTACTGCCTTTTCGATACCGCGCTTAAGTGCCATTGGATTTGAACCCGCTGCAACGTTGCGCAAACCTTCGCGAACAAGAGCTTGTGCCAACACTGTGGCTGTAGTTGTTCCATCGCCAGCGACATCATCTGTCTTCTTAGCAACTTCTTTAACTAGCTCTGCGCCAATTTTTTCCCATGGATCATCAAGTTCGATCTCTTTAGCGATTGAAACGCCATCGTTAGTGATTGTTGGTGCGCCCCACTTCTTCTCGAGAACGACGTTACGTCCGCGAGGTCCAAGGGTTACCTTCACTGCATCTGCAAGCACGTTCATTCCGCGCTCTAGCCCACGACGAGCTTCTTCGTTAAAAGCAATCTGCTTTGCCATGCTTTTGTACTCCTCAAATAATGATTCGGATAACGGTTGGGGCTGTAATTATCACTCTAGCCCCGAGAGTGCTAACGCCAAATCTACGGGAGTAATTCCCGGACTGCAAAACGAGTGAGGTGGGCCTTTAGCGGGCCGTGCGTGCGGACATGCGTGCTTCGCGTAGGCGGCGAAGGCGCTTAACCAACATCGGGGCCGCGATCAATGCGTCCTCACGGTCGATTAAGTCATTGAGTAATTGGTAGTAACGAGGAGCGCTGAGGTCAAAGAGTTCTTTAATTGCAGACTCTTTAGCCCCTGCGAATTTCCACCATGTTCCTTCAAATTCAAGGATGCGCGTTTCTAATTCGCTCAAACCAACTGGCGAATTATTGACGTTTTCCATCATGGACATGGGCTAAATCTTAAGGGGCGGATATTAAAAAGTGTGGGATTTACAGAGTCGCCAATATCGCTTCTATGTCACTGATTTTTGTCCACGGATTCACGATTGCAAATCGAAGTATCGGCTTGCCTTTATCTGATGATGGCGGAATGAAACCAATCTGATCAGCTAATAATTTATCGCTCCATTGTTGGTATTGAGCAACGCTCCAACCGAGGCGAGTAAATGCAACAATCGAAAGTTCTGGTTCGTACAAGAGTTCGAGATTTGGATGTTTCTTAATAAGTTCTGCAGCATGCGCTGCGACATCCATTGTTGCTTGCATCGCTTCTGCATAAGCATCGGTGCCGTGTGCTGCAAGTGAGAACCAAAATGGTAATCCGCGAACACGACGTGTTAAGTGAATTGCATAATCAGATGGATTCCACGATCCATCATGAAGTGTTTCTAAGTACGAGGCATGTTGAGTATGAGTTTCGCGCGCTAACTCGGGATTGCGATAAACAAGTGCACACGCATCAAATGGTGCGAATAACCACTTATGTGGATCGACAATGAATGAATCAGCTTTTTCTACTCCGTCAAACTTTTTCCTAACTTTCGGTGCACATAGCGCTGCTAAACCGTACGCACCATCGACATGGAACCAAATGTTTCGAACATGAGCAGCATCTGCGATTCCATTTAAGTCATCAACAATTCCAAGATTTGTTGTTCCGGCCGTGGCAACAACGGCAAATACTCGAGATGTTCCGGTGGAGTGCAACGCATCTATCTCGCGGGCAACATCTTCGCCGTGCAATTTGCGATCAGCGCGAGTAGCTACTTTAAGAACATCTACATCCATAACATTTGCAGCCGAAGCAATTGATGAGTGCGCTTCTTCGCTACATGCGATTGCCCAACGCGATGCATCAGGAAACTTCTTACGTGCCTCTGCTCGCGCAACAACAAGAGCGGATAAATTTCCGATTGTTCCGCCTTGCACAAAAACTCCACCCGCACTTGCGGGTAATCCTGCCAAATCAATAAGCCATTGAAGCGCTTGGTTTTCAGCAAATACTGCGCCAGCACCTTCTTGCCATGAGCCGCCGTACAAAGCACTTGCGCCAACAACTAAATCAAATAAGTTTGCGAATTCACTGGGTGCAGATGGAATAAAGGCTAAGTAACGCGGATGATCTGTTGAGATACATGCTTTAGCCAAAACATCGGTGAAAACTTTGAGTGCTTCGCTTCCACCCAATCCGCGTGCGGTAATAGTGTTTCCAACTTCGCGAAATAAATCCGCCTCTGTGCGCGGACCATCTAGCGGTGGATCGCTTTTTAAGCGCTCAAGACTGTAGGCAAGAATTTCATCTGCCAGGTTTTCAACTTCGGGTGTGAACTCATGCATTGGCTTCTGCCCGTTTGATGATATTTCGAATCATTGTTGGGAAAACAAAAGTATGAAGTGGCGCAACCACATACCAATACAACTGACCACCCAAGCCTCGCGGAACAAAGGTTGCATCTTGAATAATTCTCGTTTTACCTTCGTGCGTATCAACTCTAAATTCGAGCCACGCCTTTCCTGGCAGAACCATTTCGGCATATAACTTCATACGCACTCCATGTTCGATTTCTTCAACGCGCCAAAAATCTAAACTATCTCCCACGCGCAAGTTATTTGGATCTCGGCGACCCCGGCGTAAACCAACACCACCAAAGAAGCGATCGATTACTCCTCGACCCCACCACAGAAAATCAGAGCCATACCAACCGTTGTCGCCCCCAATACTTTCAATGTATTTCCAAACAGTTTCAATCGGCGCACTAGTTAATCCTTCGCGGTGATCACTTAAAATCATTTCACCAGCCCAATCAGGATCTCCTTGAGCTTTTTGCCATGGCGCAGTTGGTGTTGACGCATCTGACCAACGTGTTTCTACGTTGTGATCATTTGTGCGAGTCAGCGCCAATTTGATGGAGTCTTCGACGTTTAATAAACCCTCTGGTGGAGGCGGAATCAGTGCATCAACGCTCTTATTTTTATCGGCTACAACTTCGCTAATTAGCGAACCAACTAGCGGACGCGCAAGCGATGTTGGTACAGGAGTAACAAGTCCAATCCATAAACTTGAAAGATTTGGCGTAAGTACTGGAACTTGAATAATCCAACGTTTGCGCAATCCAGATAATTTAGCGAATTTCTGCATCATGTCCGCATAAGACAAAACTTCGGGTCCACCGATATCAAAGACTTGATTGACTGGCTTTTCTAGAACTGCTGCTTTGCGCAAGTAATACAAGACATCGCGCACAACAATTGGTTGAGTTAAATTCGAAACCCACTTTGGAGTTGTCATGATTGGCAAACGGTGCGTTAGATGGCGCAACATCTCAAAAGATGCCGAACCTGAACCGATGATGATGCCCGCGCGAAATTCGAGAACAGGTACAGATGTCGAGGCTAACTCTTTGCCAGTTTGTACTCGAGAGGATAAGTGTTTACTGCTGTTCTTATCGTTTGCGATTCCGCCCAAATAAATTATCTGTGAAACTCCGGCGCGCTCTGCAGCTTGCGCAAATGTACGAGCCATTTCAGATTCAATCGCAGTGAAATCAACGCCCACATTGATTGAATGCAGAAGATAAAAAGCAGTGTGAATGCCAGCTAACGCTCGATCTAAATCAGAAGCACTTGTTGCATTTCCAACAACAATTTCTACATCATTTGCCCAAGCACGGTCTTGCACTTTGATGCGATCACGAACTAATACGCGCACATCATGTCCATCGGCTAATAGTGTGCGAACTAGGCGTCCACCCACGTATCCTGAAGCACCTGTTACTAGATACTTTCGCTTTTGGTTCTGCTGACTCATGGCTCAGAGCCTAGACTTAAGCCAAGAAATCCAACACTTCAAGGGAGGTGACATGACAAAACCACGCGTTGTAATTCTCGGCGCTGGCTTTGGCGGATTAACCGCTGCCCGAGAACTTCGTGATCACGCAGATGTCACCGTTGTTGATCGCCACAACTTTCAAACTTTCTTGCCCTTGCTCTATCAGGTCGCATCAGCTGGATTAGCTGCCGATCACGTCGCACACCCTGTTCGTGCCGCACTTCGCAAATCAGGTGCGCAATTTCGAATGGGTTCGCCTATAACTGTTGATCACAATAATAAAACAGTAAAAATTGATAGCTCTGAAGTTCTTCCATTTGACCACTTAATAATTGCCCTCGGTTCTGCGACTGCTGATTTCGGTGTTAAAGGTGTTAATGAATTTGCTCTCTGAATGAAGAGCGTGCACGAAGCTCTTTCAATTCGCGCTGAAGTTATGCGTCGCTTTGAAGATTTATGTCGCTTTCAAGATGACACTCCTTTTACGATCACTGTAGTAGGTGGCGGGCCAACAGGGGTTGAAATGGCAGGTGCTTTTGCCGAACTAGTACGCGGACCACTGACAAATGATCAAGCAGAAGCTGCGGCAAATATCAAGATTGTTTTAATCGAAGCAGGACCTCGTTTGCTCCCAAGTTTTTCTCCAAAATTATCTGCACGAACAAAGAGTGATTTGGAAAAACTCGGAGTAGATATCAAGCTAAATACAGCAGTTGAGGAAGTAACAAATTCTGCAATCAAAGTTTCAGGGGCTGCAGAAATACCTTCACAAGTAACTATTTGGGCTGCTGGAGTTAAAGGCGAACCTGCTGCATCACAATTAAATCTTCCCCTGATTTCAAGTCGTATCGATGTTGAAAATTCACTTCAGGTTAAGAACTATCCGCACATCTGGGCTATCGGTGATATCTCTGGGTACAAAGATGCGAATGGAAAGTTTTTGCCGATGGTTGCACCTGTTGCATTGCAACAAGGAAAATTCGTTGCGAAACAAATAATTAATCTTGCACAAAATAAAGCGCTAAAGTCTTTTAAATACCGTGACAAAGGTTCTATGGCAACAATTGGTCGCCACAAGGCAGTTGTTGAAGTTGGAAAATTTAGAATGACAGGTGTTCTGGCTTGGTATGCCTGGCTCTGGTTGCACCTTTTCTACTTACTGGGCGGGCGCAATAAAATTGGAACCATGGCAGATTGGACTTGGAATTACCTAACTTTTGATCGTGGCAATCGCCACATCATGGATTCAATTTAAATGCAGCGAAATATCAATCTGCGTGGGCACGATGTATTTACTTTTCAATGGTCAAAACGCGGTGAACCACTCGTAATTTTGCATGGCGGTTTAAGCCACAGCGAAAAGACAAAGAAATACCTGCTGCCAGCAGTAAAACGAAATTTTAAGGTTTTCGCTTATGACCGCACAGGTCATGGACGTACAGCCAATCAAAAAGGCAGCTTTCACTTTAACTTTCAAACCAAAGAACTCATCGCTTTTCTAGAAGATGTGGTTAAAGAACCGGCTCACTTAATTGGCATCAGCGACGGCGCAAACATTGCGCTAATGGCAGCAATCGCTCGCCCAGAGTTGATTCGCTCAGTAGTTTCAATCGGTGGCAATACGGCAGCCTCACAAATTCGCATGAAGTTTGGAAAACCTGAAGTTTCCCCAGAATCACAAGCCGAGCACGATCGCTTATCTCCGGACCATCCATCCGAGTTAATAAAAAAAGTTGCGACAGCATTTAAAGTCTGGAAGAGCGAACCAAGTATCGCTCTAACAAAGTTGAAAAGAATTAAATGCCCCGTTCTTGTTCTTGCCGGTGATGACGATGTGATTAGCGCTAAAGAATCAGAAAAAATTTATCAGGCGATTACAAATGCACGACTAGCAATTGTTCCTGGCGCATCTCACGCAGTTATAAAAGAAAAAACTGAATTGGTCCAGGCGCTTCTAAAAGATTTTTACGCCAATCCTGATTATCCGCTGACTCAATCTCCAATAAGTCGAATTAGCAATCGATAGGTTTAATTGCTCCAGTTTTGACGTCATAAATTGCCCCACCAACAACTACACCTTTTCGAAGCAATGGATACGTGCGCACTTTCTGAACGTCAATTGCGAGCGCTGCATTTTGATCCTTAACAGTTTTAAACTCAAGTGATCGTGTATCAATTCCATATTGACCATCAATTAACGCGTGAATTTCCTCTTAACTCTCTTGCGCCATTCTGCAATCTGTATGCGGCATAACAAGAATTCGATCGACGCCCAATAAATATGTTGCTAATACCAATGTACGCAAAACGTCATCTGTAACGCGTGCACCAGCATTGCGCAAAATTTTTGCATCCCCAGATTTCATGCCGCCCACTGATAGCGGATTGATTCTCGAATCCATGCACGTAACGATTGCCAGACCCTTTGCGGCGCGACCCGTAAGTTCTGAGTATTTGAACCGGGCTACGTACTCTTTATTGGCTCCAAGGACATCGGCGAAACCATCGGTTGGAAAGTGTTCCTGATCCATATCGCCCCGATTTCCTCGCCCATGTGTCCGCGTCCCGTGAATTCTATGCGGAGAATTTCTACAGACACCGCCCATTAAGGGTTGCCATACTCGAGCGTAGGCGTGACCATTATCCCGGTGCGTTTTCCCTGATGCGGCCCCACGCCATGTCAGGTCGGTTAGCTCACGCTTCGTTCGCGCGAACGAAGGTCACCAAATTGTCCTCACGGAGGCTATGTAAATGCTCGATCTAACAGCCAATCAGTGGAATACGATTTATAACGTATTTTCATTTGGTTTGATTTCAATGCTTGCGTGCACTGTGTACACACTCGTGTCACAAGCGCGCGTACTGCCGAAATACCGTAACGCCCTTGTACTTTCATCAATGGTTACATTCATTGCTGGATACCACTACTGGAGAATCTTCAACTCATTCTCAGAAGCTTCAGATGGTTACAAGGTAGCAACATCAGGTGCAGGCTCATTCAACGAGGCATACCGCTACGTTGACTGGCTACTAACTGTGCCACTACTTCTTGTTGAAGTAATTGCTGTACTCGCTCTTGCAAAGGCTGCATCATCTTCATTGATCGCACGTCTTGTTCCAGCATCAGCTGCAATGATCGCACTTGGTTACCCAGGTGAAATCTCAGCAGATGACGGCACAAAGATCCTTTGGGGCGTTCTCTCAACAATTCCTTTCCTATACATCCTTTACGTATTGTTCGTAGAGCTAGGTAAGTCACTTGATCGCCAACCAGCAGGAGTAGCAGCGACAGTAGGTCGTCTACGTCTTCTTCTCATTGGTACATGGGGCGTTTACCCAATCTCATACCTATTCCCACTACTTGGAATCACTGGAACAGATGCATTCATGTATCGCCAGATTGGTTACACAGTTGCAGACGTACTTGCTAAGTGCGTATTCGGTCTCACAATCTACAAGATTGCGAAGATGAAGTCTGCTGCAGAAGGTATGTCAGAAGATAAGTAACACTTAATAAAAAACACCCGCCAAGTCAGACTTGGCGGGTGTTTTTTATTCTTCTAAATTAATTAATGAAAGAAAAGATTATTAGCGCTGCTCCAGCAATTAAACCAATGGTTTTGCCTGCTTGAGTCTCAAGCCAAGCTAACCCAGGCTTGGTAAAGGCGAGTATCAAAGTTATTACGCCGCCTGCAATGAGGACCAAACTATTTGTCATCGCATTTGGATTGCTATCTTGATAGCGCCAATTAATAAGGCCTAGCGCAATGAATAGATAACCAGCCCAACGGGCATTTGTTTTAACCATGAGCCCCCCGTCAGGATTGAACTGACGACCTACGCATTACAAGTGCGTTGCTCTACCACTGAGCTAGGGAGGCCTTTCGTGCTGCGCAATTATGGCAGGAGATTACAAAATCTAGAAATCAAGCCGTTATGCCCTCTGAGCGGTAGATTTGCGCAATGCTTCTTGGTGTCTTAGACGTTGGATCAAACACCATACATCTTCAGGTTATGCAGGCACATCCAGGAGCCCGACCAACTCCTACAACGAACCTCAAGACGGAATTACGTTTAACTGATTACTTGGATGAGTTAGGAAATATTTCCGCACAAGGAATCGAAGAACTGCATAAGGCCATAAGTGACGCGCTTACCCATGCTAAAGAGTTTAAAACCGAAGAAATAGTTGCCTTTGCAACATCTGCAATCCGTGAAGCAAAAAATGGCGCTGAAGTAATTAAAGAAATTAGCGAACGGCATGATATTGAATTGCAGATTCTTAACGGGAACGAAGAAGCTGCGATGACATTTTTGGCTGCGCGACGCTGGCTTGGTTGGTCTAGTGGTCGATTGTTAATTCTTGACATCGGTGGCGGTTCGCTTGAAATGGCAGTAGGTGATGATGAGTATCCAGAAGAATCAATCTCTCTTCCACTTGGGGCCGCTCGACTAACGCGCACTTTCTTGCGAAGCGATCCATACACACCAAAAGAGGTAAAGAGATTAGAGGAATTCGTTAAAGAGTCTCTGACTTCCACACTACCTCCGGCATTAGAAGAACATCGAGCTGAT